>NZ_MBEM01000184.1:0-73890 GCF_001954045.1 Mycobacterium sp. SP-6446
CGGGCAGGTGCTCGCGGCGGTGACCGCCCGGCAACCCAACGAACTCGCCGCGCAGCGCGCCGCCGACCGCGGTCATGGCCACCAGGGCGGATAGCCCAATGATCAACTGGGACAGCCGGAATCGCCGCCAGGGTCGTTCTGGAGGCGGTTCGATCACGTTGAGACGCATCGACCAGCCGGACGGGCCATCCTCGTCGTAGGCGGCCGGCGTGTACGGCAACCGCACATCGCCGGGATATTCGGTTTGAGACCAAGCCAATTCGCGATCCGTCATCGCGTCGTGGTCGATCACCAGCACGTCGCCGGCCGCGAGTTCGGTGACGTCGCCGCCCGCAGACGTGGTGAGCAGGCCGAAGGATGTGCGCGTGCGGAGCTCCACTTCCTCACCCCGGGAAGCCAACATCAAAGCGCCGGCCGCCGCGGCGACCGCCGGCTGCGACGGTGTGACGACCGGTCGGCGGGAATGCACCGAAAGGCGCTCGGTGACAAGCGGAATGCTGGCGCCGCCACCGACGGTGACCACCGCCGCGAGGTCCGTCCAGCTCTTGCCCTGCCGGGCCAGCATGTCGTCGAACGCATAGATGAATCCGCTCAGGCGATCCTGTATCAGGTCGCCCAGCTCGTCGCGAGTGAGCCTCATGCTGCATCGGCGGCCACCGAGCTCGGCGCCGAATTCGATCACCGTCTCGGTGGACAGCCGCTCCTTGGCCACGCGGCATTGCTCGCTGAGCAGGCCGAGTTGGCCGACGGCCGCGGTGCTGGCGGGGTCGATACCGCTGCCGTGTCCGAGTTCCTCGAAGACCCGAAGCAACAGCGCCTGATCGATCTCGTCGCCGGAGAACTCTGCGTAACGCAATGTGGGACTGACGGGTTCGAAATCGCCGGCGATGCTCACCAACGTCGCGGACGTGCCGGATCCGCCGAAATCGAGCAGCCCGACCACACCGGTCGCCGCGAGGCACAGCTCGGCGTTCGCGGCCGTCAACGAGGCGATCGTGTCCGAGACCAACCGGGGCGCCACGCCGCTGCGGACGAAGCCCAGATGCGTTCGTAGCCCGTCACGCAGCGCCTGCACCGTCGACGGCTGCCAATATGCCGGAACCGCAATGGAGATCTCCGAGGAGGCCGCGTCCGCACCGGCGGCGAGCACCATCGCGTCCAGGGCCTCGACCAACAACAGGTCCGGGTCGTGAGCGGACCCGTCGGGGGAGATGAGCGCCACCGAATCACCGACCCGCTCCACGAAGCCGCGCATGAGCACGCCTTGTTCGCTCAACGGCAGATTGTCGTCGAGCAGACCGATTTTCGGCGCGCAGTGCGGATACAGCGTGAGCACAGCGCGGCGTGAAACCGGTGGACTTCCGTTACTGGCGGCGACCAGGTTTGTGGTCCCGATCGACAACCCGAGCGGGTCGTACATAGATCGAAAACTTTCGTCTATAGGGGTCGGTGGCCAGCGTTAACCTTAGCCGTGGACACGCTCAAAGCAGATGGCTTGCAATGCCATTGGTATACGCTCGATGCGGTTGTGTCACCGAAGCGGTACCGAAAACCCCTTGACAAGGGGCGTGAAGTCACACCACCGTCAGCGGCAGCGAACGCCTCGGCTCGAACTGGAATGACGCTCCGCGACTGACCTTCGCCACCGATACCTCTGGCAGTTCGGCTGCGGGCGTGTCGGTTTCAATCACTTCCGCGATCCAGTCGGTATCGGTGCCGCAAACCTCAACGGCGAGCCGCGGATTCACGGCCGTCGCAATCGCTTGCAGCGGGTGCGCGGATCCGGGTGAGCACAGCGATATCCAGGCGCCGTCGTCGTGTGCCGGCGAGGCGTGCACGACCAGGCGGTTAGCGTCGGTCTCCGCCACGACATAGCCTGCCGGGTTCAGCAGCGGGTGCAGCTCGAGAACCCGCATCGCCCCGTCGACCCCGTCGGGTAACCCGAGCGCGCGATGAATCCGCTCCGCGGCCAGCCCGGCCAGGCCGATCAGGCCGCGGGTGCCGATGGACACGGCTTCGGCGTTGTCGGCCGCGCGTGCCCGCACCGCGACCGCGAACGACAGGTACAGCAGGTGCATCTGCAGGCAGATCTCGTCGGCCATCCGGACCAGCGCCGAGTGAGAGAACGCGGCGAAGTCGAAGTCGGACAGCAGCGCACCGGAGTAATCCGGCTGGCCCTCGTCGGATCGATCGATGGGGTCGAGTTCCCATGTCGCAGCGCGGGTTTGACGGACGATGTCCAATGCCGGAATGCTCTTGGCCTCGGGATAGGACTCGTCGATGATCACCGTCCACGCACAATGCGGATGACGATCCGCGGGAACCCGCGGCGGCCGGTGGATGGGGCGCATCTGCGCGCGGGGGTTGGTCGCCACCGCGGTGGCGTCGAACGTCGGGTCCTCGATGGTGTGGCACATCCCGAACACGTATTCCTCGCCCATCGGCTCCACGTCGAGCAGGGCGCCGCAGTGGTCGAGTTGAAATTCGCCGTGCCAGCGGTCGTGAATGGTGTAGCGGAAATCCATGAATTGCGGCGGGGCACCGATGTCGAGCTGCAGGCCCTTGAAGATGGTGGGCACGTCGTCGCCCTCGTAGTTCAGCGCGCGCTGCATCCGCTTGGTGTAGATCGGGCTGGCGCCCGCCCACTCCTCGATGGCGATCTGCACCATTTCCTCGCGGCCGAACGCATTGATGCACCAGGCCATCCCGGAACGGTCGATCATGTGCCCGATCAGGAGCAGCTCGGGAACCAGGACGGTCAGCTGCTCGCGCGACAACGACGCGTATCGGGATCCGCTCACCGCCCAAAAATAGACTCGACTATGTTATAAAGTCAACAATGTCCATTGCCGCAGGCCAGACAACCGGGCGCACGGTCGGTCCCACCCGGCGCACCACCGCGCCGCGCAAACGCGGCGACGATACCCGCGCGAAGATCATCGACGAGACGGTCCGCTGCATCGTGGAGGAGGGCTTCGCCGCGGCCACCGCCAAGCACGTGGCCGAACGCGCGGGCGTGACGTGGGGGGTCATCCAGTACCACTTCGGCGACCGCCACGGCCTGTTGATGGCCGTCGTCGACGACGGAGTGGACAGACTGATCGAGAGCCTGTCGTCGGCGGACGTCAGCGAGCTGCCGCTGCGCGAGCGCATCGAAGTCGTCGTCGACACCGCGTGGAGCTGTTACAGCAGCCCCACTTCGATGGCCGCCTTCGAGATTCTGCGGGTGACGCGCGGCGGCCCGGGCGAATCCTCGCGGCGGCATCTGCTCGAGATGAACTCCGCGATCGGCCAGCTCGGCCGGCTGATCACCGAGGATCCCGCGAATGCCGGTGTGGCCGAGGTGATCTGGGCCGCGCTGCGGGGTGTGGTGCTGGCGCAGATGATCACCGGCACGCCCATCGATTGGAGCCTGGAACGACGCGCCCTGATCGACATGGTCACCCGTGTGCTGCAATGACGGGATGACCCCTCAAGACTTCGCGGACATCGAAGCCATCAAGCAAGTCAAATACCGCTACCTGCGTGCGCTGGACACCAAGCATTGGGACGACTTCGCGGACACGCTGGCCGAGGACATCACGGCCGACTACGGCCCGTCGATCGGCAACGAACTGCACTTCACCAACCGCGCCGACCTCGTCGAGTACATGCGGACATCGCTGCCCCTCAACGTCATCACCGAGCACCGGGTGACCCATCCGGACATCACCGTGGACGGCGACACCGCCACGGGCAGCTGGTATCTCCAAGACCGGGTCATCGTCGCCGACCTCAACTTCATGCTGATCGGCGCCGCCTTCTACCGCGACACCTACCGGCGCACCGACGCCGGTTGGAAGATCAGCGGAACCGGTTACGACAGGACCTACGACGCCACAATGTCGTTGGAGGGCATGGACTTTAAGATCAAGCCCGGCCGCGCGCTGGCGACATAAAGCCCGACTATTTCGTAATCGCGATTACCGCGCCGGGTTGCAGCCATTTCATGATCGACACCAGCTGCGCGTCGTCGATCGCGACGCAGCCCTCGGTGGGGGCGCCGTCGGTGGTGTGGAAGAAGAACGCCGCGCCGCCGCCGGGAACCTTGTTCTTGTTGACGCCCATCACAACCGCGTGCTTGTACTGCGGGATTTCCAGGTTCTCGCTGTCGGCCGTGTTGAACGGGCACTGCGACTTCTGGCAGACCTGCATGGAGTTGAACGTGGGGCTGTGGTCGTCGCCGCTCCACCAGTGGTTCGGTCCGACCTGCGTGTACGGCAGACCGGTGCCCGGATTCGGCGCCGTGCCGAAAGCGGAGTCGAGGGAGTAGACGCCCATCGGGGTGGCCGGAACCCCGCTCTTGGCCTGCGGCGCCATGCCCGCCGAGCCGACGTGGGTGGGAATGCCGCTCCGCAGGTCCTGCCAGCCGGCGGCGGTGCGTTGCCAGACGTCCATCGTCGCGTTCGAACCGCCGGTGCTCACCACCGAAACCACTTGTGTGGCATTGCCAACCGAGTTGGCGAACCAGGGGGTGGCCGCGCCGCTCACCGGCGCGAGGAATACCGACGCACATATCACGCACGCCGCGGCGCACAGCAAAGCTAGCAGTCGGCGCATGAAGTCAATGGTCAGGTGGCGGCAACCCCAGGTCAAGTTAAGTTTTGGGCCCGATTGTGTCACCCTGGCGTGATCAACCGGCGCCGAGCGTGGGCACCGGCGGCCAAGACGCGCGGGCTATACCGAGTCATACTGGCGTCATGGCGGTCTTTGTCCGGAGGTTGTTCGGCATCGGCAAGCTACCCGAAGACCTGCACGCTCAGGTCGAAGCGGAGGGCCTCATCTATCTCGCCGACTACGTCGCGGTGACCCGGCGGTTCAGCGGCGTGATACCGGGCGCGCGGTTGCCGCACAGCGTGGCCAGCTACTCGGGCTCGCTGGTGTTCACGTCGGAGCGGGTGCTGGCGACGTTGTCGATGCTGCCGAAGCTGGCCGGTCCGACCGTCGACGTGCGCTGGGACGCTCCCCAGACGGGCGCGGCGAAGGCCGAGATTTCGGCGACCGGATTGGAGGTCAACCTCGATGTCGCCGAGGTCGACCCGAAGTTCAGCGGCGAACTCGAGCTGCACTACAAGGCGACCATCCCGGAGGACGTCCTCGACGTGCTGCCGCTGCGGTCGCTGGCCTTCGACGTGCCGGCCGAATACGTGATTCGGGCGGTCGGCGTCACTTATAGTCCGTGAGCGTGATCCGGGGCCAGGGCGGCTGCCGGAGCACCGCCAAGCTGGCGATCACCGCCGCCAACAGGCCGGTAAGCACTCCGATCAGCGCGACCCGGTTGGAATCCACGGCCGCCACCCAGCGCGCCTCGCCGCCGCGGATCACGAACACACCGACCGGTTTGGCCACCGGGATCACCGTGGCGCCGTCGGGCGTCTGGTACGGCTGGCCGTAGCCACCTGCGACGCTGCCGTCGGTGGGCAGCTGCTCGAATGCGGGGAAATTACCGGAAAGCTTCACGCGACACTCCCTTCGTGACGAACCGCTCCGAAGCATTTTCCTCCGCCGCGATTCTTACGATGGCCGTGTGAGTGATCACGCATTCAATCCGCAGGAGCGCCGTGCCGTGTACCGGGTGATCTCCGAGCGCCGCGACATGCGCCGGTTCGTACGGGGCGGCGTGGTGCCCCATGACGTGCTGGTTCGTCTGCTGCAGGCGGCGCATGCCGCGCCTAGTGTCGGCCTCATGCAGCCGTGGCGCTTCATCCGGATCACCGATGACCTGCTGCGAAGGCGCATTCACGCGCTCGTCGACGAGGAGCGCCCGCGCACCGCCGCCGCCCTGGGAGAGCGGGGCGAGGAGTTTCTGGCGCTCAAGGTCGAGGGCATCCTGGACTGCGCCGAGCTTTTCGTGGTCGCGCTGGGTGACGACCGTGGTCGGCACGTCTTCGGCCGGCGGACGTTGCCGCAGATGGATCTCGCGTCGGTGTCGTGCGCAATCCAGAACCTGTGGCTGGCGGCCCGCTCGGAAGGCCTCGGCATGGGCTGGGTCTCCCTGTTCGAGCCGCGCCGGTTGGCGGACCTGCTGGGCATGCCCGACGACGCCGAACCGGTGGCCATCCTGTGCCTGGGCCCGGTGCCCGAATTTCCCGACCGCCCGGCGTTGGAACTGGACGGCTGGACCGTCGGGCGGCCGCTGTCGGAGTTCGTCTCCGAAAACCACTGGGGCCAGCCGGCGCGGGACAACGGCGCGGTGACGATGTGACGGAGTCGACGGGCGAGAACGTCCTGATCGTGCATTGGCACGACCTCGGACGCCACCTCGGCGCCTACGGCAACCCGGATGTGTCCAGCCCACGCCTGGACAAACTTGCCGCCGAGGGCATCCTGTTCACCCGCGCCCACGCCACCGCGCCGCTGTGCTCGCCGTCTCGGGGATCGCTGTTCACCGGGCGCTACCCGCAGAGCAACGGGCTCGTCGGCCTGGCCCACCACGGCTGGGAATACCGCAGCGGAGTCCGCACCCTTCCCCAGATATTGTCCGGATCGGGTTGGTACTCAGCGCTTTTCGGTATGCAGCACGAGACGTCGTATCCGAAGCGGCTCGGGTTCGACGAATTCGACGTGTCGAACTCCTACTGCGAATACGTGGTGGACAGGGTCCGGGACTGGCTGCATCAGGGCGCGCCGGCGCTATCCGAGCAACCGTTCTTGTTGACGGCCGGGTTCTTTGAAACCCACCGGCCCTTCTCGCGCGATCGCTATGCGCCGGCCGACCGCGCCGCCGTCGACCTGCCCGACTACCTGCCGGACACTCCCGAGGTACGCCAGGATCTCGCGGACTTTTACGGATCCATCGCCACCGCGGACGCCGCGGTGGGCGAGCTCCTGGACACGCTGGCCGAGACCGGACTGGACGCCAACACCTGGGTGGTGTTCCTGACCGATCACGGCGCGGCGTTCCCGCGCGCCAAATCCACTCTGTACGACGCCGGAACGGGCATCGCCATGATGATCCGCCCGCCCACCAACCGGAACATCGCGCCGCGGGTCTACGACGAATTGTTCAGCGGCGTGGACCTGGTCCCCACCCTGCTGGACCTGCTGGGCCTCGACATCCCGGCCGAAGTCGACGGCGTATCGCACGCGCACGCCCTGCTCACCCCGGACAACCACGCCGACCCCGTGCGCGACCACGTCTACACGATGAAGACCTATCACGACTCTTTCGACCCGATCCGCGCAATTCGCACAAAGGAATACAGCTACATCGAGAACTACGTGCCGCGGCCGGTGCTGGACCTGCCGTGGGACATCGAGGAAAGCCCGTCCGGCATAGCCGTCGCGCCCTTCGTCAAGGCGCCGCGTCCGCAGCGCGAACTCTACGATCTGCGCGCGGACCCCACCGAGACGGTCAACCTGCTGACCGGTGGCGGCACCGGGATGGAGGTGATCGCGTCCGATCTGGCTGTGCGCCTGCATGATTGGCGCCAACGAACCGGAGACGTCATTCCTTCGGACTTCGCCGGCACCCGCATCGCGCAGCGCTATACCGAGACATATCTACGGATCCACCACAGGGCGCCGACTAGCCGCTCGGCGATCGCCGTCGACCGCGGTGTCGAGGAAGAGGCAGCGCCGCCCGAGCAATAGTTGCGTTCAGCGTGAAGCTAATTCGCGGCGATTCTGCCGCAATGAGTTGCGCGGTAGGCTAATCCGATGTCCGCGACGTCCTATCTGGTACTCGCCACACAGCGCAGCGGCAGCACCCTGCTCGTGGAATCGCTGCGCGCGACCGGATGCGCCGGGGAACCGCAAGAGTTTTTCCAATACCTGCCGTCCACCGGCATGGCGCCCCAGCCCCGGCAGTGGTTCGCCGATGCCGAGGACGAGTCGATCCTGCGGCTGCTCGATCCGCTTGTTCCCGGCACCCCGGACCCCGCGACGCCGGAGGCGTGGCGCGAGCACATCCGTAGTTCCGGCCGTACGCCCAACGGCATCTGGGGCGGCAAGCTGATGTGGAACCAGACGCCGCTGTTGCTGGAGCGCGCGGCTAAGCTCCCGGACCGCTCGGGTGACACCCTGGGCGCGGCGATCCGCGATGTGATCGGCAGCGAGCCGGTCTACGTGCACGTCTATCGACCGGACGTGGTGTCGCAGGCGGTGTCGTTCTGGCGCGCCGTGCAGACCCAGGTGTGGCGGGGCCGGCCGGACCCCGAGCGCGACTCGCGGGCCGACTATCACGCGGGCGCCATCGCACACATCGTCAGGAACCTGCGGGGCCAGGAAACGAGCTGGCGCGCTTGGTTCGCCGAGGAAGCCATTGAACCGATCGACATCTCCTACCCGGTGCTGTGGCGCAACCTGACTTCGATCGTCGCCGACATTCTCATCGCCCTCGGACAGGATCCGAAGCTGGCTCCCCCGCCGATGCTGGAACGGCAGGCCAATCAGCGCTCCGACGAGTGGGTCGACCGCTATCGGGAAGAGGCGCCGGCGCTGGGGCTACCCACCTGAGGGTTGCGAGCCGCCGACCTGGGCGACGATGAACACCCGCCGGAACGGGAAGATCGTCGTCCCGTCGGACCGGGCGGGATAGGCATCGTCGAGCAACGGGATGAGTTCCTGGCGAAATTCCTCCCAGCTCTCGTCGTCGAGGCGCTCGCGGACCGGGACCAGCGCGGTGCCGGTGATCCATTCCAGCACCGGGTGCTCGCCGGTCAGCTGGTGCAGATACGTGGTCTCCCAGACGTCCACCCGGCATCCGGCGTCCATCAGAAGATTGGCGTAATGCGTCGGTGACTGGACCACCGCCCCGACACGAAATGGTATGTCGCGCATGGTTTTTGCGTAGTGCTCGCGGCGAGCCACCGCCCGCACCGCGGCATGCGACGGCGTGTCGAAGTTGGCCGGGATCTGGGCGCCGATCCAGGATCCGGGCGCCAGTTCACCGGTCCAGCGCAGCAGCAGGTCGGCGTGTTCGGGCACCCAGTGCAGCGCCGCGTTGCTGATCACCACGTCGGTGTCGGGCTTGGGCTTCCACTCCCGCAAGTCACCGGTGGTGGCGTCGATGCCGCGCTCCCGGGCGGCCGCGACCATCTCGGGTGAGCTGTCCATCGCCTCGATCACCGCGCCGGGCCAGCGCTTGGACAGGTACTTGGTCAGGTGGCCGGGGCCGCAACCGAGGTCGACGACGCGGCGGGCGCGCTCGGCACCTACCCGCGAAAGCAAGTCGTAAAACGGGCGGCTGCGATGGTCGGCAAACGCCAGGTAGACGTCGGGATCCCACATGGCGGTCCTCCTGATCGATACCGTCGCTAGTCCGCTGATAGACAGAACCGTATTACCGTATGCGCTCCCGGCGCCGCCCGAGTGGGCCCGCATTCCACAGCGCCGATCCGAAACCGGCCAAGCGCCCCGGCCCCTCGGGCTAGCATCGGCGTTCGTGACGTTCGATCCCACGCCCATTCCGCTTCCCGACGCGCCCGGCGCCGACGTCCCGCCCGGCGCCGAGGGATTGCCGCCGCGCTCTGCCTTGTCGCCCCGCGATCGGATGGTCGTCGAGGCATCCGCGGTCGGGGATCTCGCGCTGCGCACCTGGGTCTCGTCGGTGCTGGCGACCACGGTCGCACCGGTCGTTCTCGCCACCTCGGTGCGCCGGGCCGCCTCCACCGAACGCGACAACCTGAACTTCTACGCCGAGTTGGCGGCCGAGCACGACCCGGCGACGTCGTTTCCGGCGCCCACCGAACTGCCGCGGGTGTCGTCGCGGCCGGCCAGTCGGCTCGCGGAGTGGATTGCCCGCGGCACCGTGGACAACATCGCGTTCCCCAGCAGCTTCACGGCGATCAATCCCGCCATGCGCGGGCAATGGAGCGCGTGGGGGTCGAACAACACCGTGCGCGCGCAGCACTGGCGGCACGACGACGGACCGCGCCCAACGCTGTGCGTCATCCACGGTTTCATGGGATCGTCGTATCTGGCGAACGGGCGATTCTTCTCCCTCCCTTGGTATTACCGGTCCGGCTACGACGTCTTGATGTACACGTTGCCGTTTCACGGCCAACGGGCCGAAAGGTTCTCGCCGTTCAGCGGATTCGGCTATTTCGCCGGCGGACTGAGCGGCTTCGCGGAGGCGATGGCCCAGGCCGTGCACGACTTCCGTTCCATCGTGGACTATTTGCGCCACACCGGCGTCGAGCGCATCGCGCTGACCGGGATCTCGCTGGGCGGTTACACGTCCGCGCTCGTGGCCTCGGTCGACGACCGGCTCGAGGCCGTCATTCCCAACTGCCCCGTCGTCACTCCCGCGACGATGTTCGACGAATGGTTCCCCGCCAACAAACTTGTCGGGCTCGGCCTGCGGCTGTCCAAGATCAGCCGTGAGGAGCTAGACGCCGGACTGTCCTATCACTGCCCGCTGAACTACCGGCCGCTGGTCGACCGTCGGATGATCATCACCGGTCTGGGTGACCGGATGGCCCCGCCGGACCAGGCCGTGATGCTGTGGCGGCATTGGGATCACTGTGCGCTGCACTGGTTTCCGGGCAGTCATCTGCTGCACATCAGTCAGCTCGACTATCTGCGCCGGATGACCAGCTTCCTGCACGGATTCATGTTCGACTGACGGCCTCGGTCCGCGGTTCCCGGTGCTTCCCGGCCGCCGCGCTGGGCCAGCGCAGCCGTGTCAGCAGGTCGGCGGGTGCATCCGTGTGCCCGTCGAGGCGTTCCGTGGACGACAAATCCAGCGCCGCCAACGCCGGCTGGTGGTTTCCGTGTTGCGGCGTCAATCCGTCCAGCGGTGCACCGCTTTTCGGCGGGGCCTCGGTGAGGAATGCACATGCGGCCGCGATCGTGGCGCGGCTTCCCGGCCCGGAGGCGGCGATCTCCAGGGCCGTGCACGTCTCGCGCGCCGGATAGGACCGGATCGCGTCCAAAGTGTCCGCTAATCCGTCGTCGACGCTGACTTGGTATGCCGCAATGTAATCCGAGCCGCCGCGCTGCACACCGCGCCACGTCTCGCGGACATTCGGGGTGAGCAACCGAGGCACGTCGTCGGGCCCGACGGTGCCGGCCTCCCACCCGAGCTCACGAAGATGATCGGCGAGCCGGCGCACCGCGACCTCGGCCGTCTCGTGCAACGGGATCCGCGCCGAGCGCGCCCGCAGCGCCGTCAGATTGTCGGCGGCCGACACGGTGAGCCCGATCCAGGTCTCCCGGCGCGACGCGTCGGATTCGTTGCCGCGGCTGGTGATTCGGATCTTGTCGGCGCGGATGCCGTAGCGATCCAGATACCCGGCGATCACCGGCAGCGGCAGGGCATCCGAATCGCCGACCGGGGCCCCGATGCGCAGCAGCGCGGTGGTCTTGGTGGCGGGCCCGGACCGCGGTACGAATCCGCTCCGGCGTCCGATGATCGCGAGCCGGCGGCCCGCGATGGTGGTGAAGTACAGTCCACGCGACCAGCCGAATAGCACGATCACGGCGAAGGCGGCGATACCGAGCAGCCAGTAGTCGCGGGTGGACTGCCAGGGGTAGGCCAGCACCGCGGGCACGACGGCCAACGCCGCCAAGGTGATTCGGCCGCTTCCTGGAACCGGTGGCGCACTCACGGGGTGGTCTCCTTTCGTCGGACGATCGCGGCGATGCCGGCGACGGCCGCGACGAGCAAAGCCAGCGCGGCGGTCCCGACGAACGCGACGGTCCGTGGTGTGGTGTCTCTCGGCGCCGGCGCCGGCGGTACGGCCACCGGCTTCGCCGTGGCCGCGCCGGGCCCGTTGCCGGCGGGCAGCTCCCAGGTCAGCGCCGCCACCGCGTCGACGCTGCCCGCGCCGACGACATTCGACGGCGCGCGGGCACCGTTGTGCGCGGTCGCCGTGATGCGGTGGATCGCCTGGGCGGCCGTCAGATCTGGGTACTTGCTGCGGACCAGCGCCGCGACGCCGGCCACATAAGCGGCCGCATAGCTGGTGCCGCTCAGTGCGATCTGTTGCTGATGGTCGTCGGGCAGGCCGTTGGCGAGACCGCCGCCGTCCCGGTTGCTCAGCGACGCAATGTTTTCGCCCGGTGCCGCGACACCCACCCACGGTCCCGCCATGGTGAATTTCGAGGCCTGGCCATCCGGTGTCAGGGACGCCGCCGACAGCACGTACGGCTGCCACCACGACGGGATGGAAACCGACGCGACGCCGGCCCAGTTCCGCGGATCACCGGGACGCCCCAGGTCGGTAAGCGGGTTCGATTCGCAGGACGTTCCGCCGCCCACCGATCCCGTCGCCCCGGTATTGCCCGCGGCGGCCACGATGACCGCGTCCTTGTCCACGGCCGCATACCGGACCGCCGCACCCAGCGCGGCCTGGTCGACGGGCCGGTCGGCGGGCAGGCAGGTCACCGTGGAGATGTTGATCACCTTCGCGCCCAGGTCGGCCGCATGCACGATCGCGCGGGCCAGCGTCGCGACGTCGAAGGAGGCGCGCGCCAGCATCGGATCCCCGCCCGGCGTCCTCGGTGAGAACTTGGCCGACATCGCCCGCAGCGACAGCACCCGCGCCGCGGGCGCTACGCCCGAAAAGCCGTCTTCGCCGGCGGGCTGCCCGGCGATGATGCCGGCGACCAGGGTGCCGTGCCCGTCGCAATCGGTCAGGCCGTCGGTCGTCTCCACGTAGTCACCGCCGGGTTCGACGTTGGGCAGCCGCGGGCCGGGTCGTACCCCGGTGTCGATGACCGCGACCAGCTGGCCTTCGCCGCGGGAAAACTGCCAGGCCCCAGGCAGATTCAGCATCGCCTGGCTGCGCGTCACCACACCGGGATCGGTGCCGGGGATGACACCGGAGGTAGTGCACGGGCCGCGCTGCTCCATCGACTCCCCGGGTCCCGGGGTGCCGCCGGGCGGTGGCACGCCGGGGTCGACCGCCGGCGGACTCACCGCGAACGCGGGCGGAGCGGCCCACGCCGCGACGGCCAGAGCCGCCGTGGCGCAGGCTAATCCGGTTCGAATCATCGATTGAGTACCCAGCCGAACAGCCCCACCAGGTACGCCATGACCGGGATCAGCGAGCCGTCGAGCCCCGCCGCGACGAAGCCCAGCAGCCGGCGCGCCGGCAGCGAATAGCTTTCCGGCGACGCGATGCCCGGGTTCAGCGCGACCACCACCCACACGAGCATGAGCGCGGTCAGCACGAGCACCGCGCCCAGCGCGGCGCCGTAGCGTCCCGTCGCCGCGTAGAGCACGGCGAGGACGCCGGCCGCCAGATACGGCTGAGCGAGCAGCCACGCCTTGCACGCGGCCGAATCCCACACTCGGGCACGCAGGATCGATGCGGCCGCCGTCGCGGCCACCACGTACCAGCCCACCCCGCTCAATGCCTCCGGGCGCAGCGCGATCGCCACCGATCCCAGGACACTGAGCAGCACCGCGGCGGCAATGAAACCGCTCTGATGGGCGTCGCTGATGCGGACGCGGCGCGGGAAGTCCTCGAGCACCCGCAGCGACGGGGCGGACGGGGTTGGGTCGCCCGGCGCCGGGATGACCGGCAGCGGGAAGCGCGCCCACACCGCGGACAGCTGAGCCGCCTTGATGGTGACCAGCAGGGCCGCCACGATCAGGCCGCACCCGATGGTCAATACCGGTAGGCGCCAAATCAATTCGGCACCGGACGCGAGCAGCAGTCCGGCACCGACCACCGCGGTCGCGGTGAAGAAGCCGACGATCCGCTCGCGCTCGGCGCTGGGAACCATCAGGGCGATCAGGGACCAGGCGGTGACACCGGCCGCGACCAGCATCAGCTGCGCCGCTCCGAATTTCCCGGGCACCGCTAACGCCAGCGCGGCGCCGATCGGCGCCAGCGCCGTGATCGACAGCGCTGTCCCCGTCCCCCGGGGCCTGACCAGCAACCCGGCCAGCGCCGTGATGGCCGCGATCACACCGACCGCGATCAGCCCGGCCAGCGCGCCGGTCGCCACCCGGTAAGCGACCCCCAGGCCCGTCGCAAGTAGGGCCACCGTGATCACCGCGGCCAGCGCTCCACGCTGGATGTGCGCTGTGCCCCAGGGCTTTAGCCGCGAGGCCGAGAAGATCATGGCGGCGTCGGCGATGTCCTCGACGATCCCCGGCGCGGCCGGACCGACGGGCACCGGCTGCAACGCCAACAGATCCCCGTCGACGACCCCGACGGTGTCGAGACTGGCGTCCAGGCTGAACGGCGCCCCTCCCACGGGGGCGAGGCTCAGCTGGGAACCGGCCTGGATGTCGCCGGCGTCATCGGGCTCGTCGGGCGCCGCGGGAACCACCAAACGCTGTACCGCGGGCAGGATTTCGCGCAGCGGCAACTCCGCGGGCAGCGCCATCTCCGTCAACCTACTGTCCGCGAGGATGGCCACGCGGACGATAGGCATGACGGTGCCGGACGTCACTGGACCCTCGAATACTGGGGCCGTTCCTGGGACATCGTGCTCTCTTTCTATCTAGTTGCTGCTATGAGTATTGGGCGGAAAAGTCTCGGGACAGCCGCTGGCCGGGGAACCATTGGCCATCCGGCAGCTGGGCGGTCAGCTGTTCGACGGCGCAGGCGATGGCAAAGGGCGTGCCCGGGCTGAAGGTCGAAACCCACTCGCCGTCGAACGCGCGCGACGGGCTGACCAGTACCCGGCCCTCGGCGGTGTCGACGATGCTCATTCCGACGTCGGTGGTGGCGTGCTGCCCGTCGCGGCGGCAGCCGGCGACGATCTCGACGTAGCTGCGTGGACCGGCGAACACCGACTCCACCATGCGTCGTGCCGAGCTCGGGATGCCCAGGTAGTCAAGGACTTCGGCCAGCGGCGCGCCGGACCGCAGCCGCTCGTCGGCCCGCGCGCCGACGCGGGCCGGCATGCTGAACTCCTCGAACCGGGCCGGCGGCCGCTGCGCCAGCCCGACACCGAGGACCGGGACCAGCGCGCGGGGATCGTCGATATCCATCGCGGTAAACGTGATCAACTGCGCGCTGCGCAGCGCGACGATGGTTTTGGAGCCTGCGCCGGCGCGCCGCGCGACAACGCCGCGCAGCAGCTCGCCGGTGCCGGTGGCCGCGCCCGGGCCGATGTAGCGCAGGTCCAGCCACCGGTCCGGGAAGCACACCGCCCTGATCCAGTCCGCCACCGCCGGGTTGACGGTGCCGGTCTTGGAGCCGTCATCGGTCACCAGACCCATGCGGATCAGGTCGGCCCTCTGACGTTGGAGGAACGCGTCGCGTTGCGCGGCATCACGATACGGCGTGGTGATCGCCAGCACCCACGGGAAGCTTCCCGCCCCAATGCTTTCCGCGATGAACCACGCGTGATCGACCGTCAACTCGACGGCGTTGGGTTCGACGCTCATCTAGTCGGAACTAACCGCCCCATTTGGCGGCCTCGGCGGTGTCGCGAGCCAGCATGGCCATGGTGTTGGATTCGTGCGTGGTGGACATCGCCTGGTAGGCGCGCACGAGGTCTTCCATGGCCTGGTTCCACTGCGCTTGCCAAGCCTGGTAGGTCAGCCCGGTGTCGCCCTGCCACGCATTCTGCAGCGCGGCCTGTTCGGTGGCGATATCGGCGCCCAGCCCCTGCAACGTGCCGGCGTAGCCCGACATGTCCCCGGCGTGGGCCAGCATCGCCGGGTAGTTGTACATAATCTGCGACATCACAAGTCCTTTCGCGTAGGTCGGTGGGATCAGAACCCGGTGTAGCTCGAGGCCGCCGCGGCGTCGGTGGCCACATAGGTGCCCGCGGCGTCGCCGAGGTTGGCCTGGGCGATGTCCAGCAAGGTGTTGACGCGCGCCGCGACCTCCACGAAGCGGGCGTGGGCGGCCTGGAACGCGGCCGAGGCCTCACCCTGGTGGAACGCCTGCGCCGACAGTGCCTCCTGCTCGGCCTGGCTGATCGTGCTGCGCATCAACGCCGTCTTGGCGCCGAACGCCGATTGCGCGGCCACCAGCTGCGGAATATGAGCATCCAGAAGACTCATAGTGATTTCTCTCCCTTCGGATTTCGGTTACTGACTCCTGCTAGCCGTCTCGTGAACTATGTCCGGCCCCCTTCCCCGTCGGGTTCGCTCGGGCCGTCGTGTTCCCAGGTTCCCGGCACCATCGGCATCCGCGGGCCGCCGCCGAACTCGTCGCCGGCCAGCTTGGCCAGCCCCGCCGCCTGCAGCCCCTCGTCCTTGTGTGCAGTCCCGGCGAACCCCAACCGTCCGGCGCCATTCCCGGAGGCGATTGCGGCGGCGAGCCGCTCGTCGTCTCCGTAATCGGGAGGGACGCCGACGTCTGAGTCCATGTCCGCATATTCGTCGCCGTACTCGCGCATTGCGGCCCGCCGGCGCCGTCGCGCCCGCGCTTCGGCGCGACTGGGCGCCGCCGCGGCCGCCGCCGGAACGGTCGCGGCCGGCGCCTTGATGCCACCGCGGCCACCCACCGTTGGGCCGAGCCCGGTTTCGGGATCACCGCCGCCGCCCACGATGTAGGCGAAGCTCCCGGTAGCCGCGACCGGGGCCGGCGCAGTAGCCGCGGCGGAACTCGCGGCGGCCGTGGATGCCGGTGCCCCAGCGGGACTCGCGATCGGCGCCGCCATACCCGCCGCCGGCAACACCGAGGACCCCTTGGGGGCCACAACTGCCGGCGCACCATTGACGCCCGGCGCGACCGGCGCGAGCTCGGGACCCATCAACAGGAAGTAGCCGATGCCGATCGCCAGCGGCAGCACGAACGGGGCGCTCAAGATCATCGCCCACGTCGGCCAACCAAGCAGGTTGGTGATCACCTCGTAGGCGACGAAGAAGAGGAAAGGGAAGCCGCCCAGGGCCCCCGCCGGATTGGTCAGGAAATTCTGCAGGAGGTTGATGAAATCTTGAACGACATCTTGGAGGAATTTGAACAGCTGCCGCAGCAGGTTCGACAGCCAGGAAAAGGGACCGTCTTGCGTGGCGGTGACCGCGGCGTTGTTGACTTCACCGGCACCGGGATTCACCACGTTGGGCGCCGGCGTGGTTCTCGGCGCCGACGCCATCGCCAGTCCCGAGGCGGCCTGATAGGTGCTCATCACGGTCGCGGCCTGGCCCCACATCCGCACATAGTCCGCCTCGTTGAGGGCGATCGGAATCGTGTTGATCCCAAAGAAATTCGTCGCCACCAAAACACCGTGAATGATGTGGTTGGCTGCCAGCTCCGCCAGCGTGGGCATGGCCGCCAGAGCGGCGACGTAAGAGGCCGCCGCGACCTCGTGCTGCGCGGCCACACCCGCGCTGTCGACACTGGCCTGCTCGAGCCACGCCAGATACGGCACGTGTGCGGACACATACCGCTCCGCACTCGGGCCCTGCCATGCGGCGGCCTGCACCGCTCCCACCAGCCCACCGAGTTCGGCTGCCGCCGAAGAGTATTCGGCGCTGAGCGCGGTCCACGCGCTGGCGGCCGCCAGCAGCGGCCCCGGTCCAGGACCGGCGCTCAGCAACGCCGAATGTACTTCCGGCGGCGAAGCCATCCAGATGGGCGAGGTCATTGTCAGCCGCCCGCAACCCCGTACGTAGCGGCAGCCGCGGCGTCGCCCGCGAGATAGCTCGCCCCGGCTTGGCCGACGCCGACACCGGCGCGGCCCAGCTCCTCGACACCCTGGGCGGCGACGGCCTCGTGCTCCTGGCCCTGGGCGCTGAACCCGGCGGCCGTCTGCAGGGACACCGGATCCGCGGCCGGCGGTACCACCGCGGTGATCGCCGGCGCGGCGGCGGCATGGGCGGCCGCCAGCCGCGCGGTCAGCGCCTCCACCGCCGCGCTCGCCGCGGCCAGCCCCTCAGGAACCACTTGCAACGTCATGGCTACTCCTGTCCTCTCGTTTCACTAACCATCAGTGGGCGAAGCCGTCGCTGCCGCCCTCGATCACGGACTCGGCGACCAGCGGGTTGACCAGCTGCACGTAGGCCGGAGTGTCGCTGTCGCCCAATAGGATTGCCCGTCCGGCGGGCAACCGGGCAAACCGCTGGCCCCGGATCTTGCCGCTGTCCTGTGGGTTACCGGCGAGCATCAGCGTGGTCGCCTGCAAGTCGTTGAAGCGGCGCAGCAGCGGGTTGGTCATCAGTCCGTGCCCCGACCCGGTTGCGCGTGCCGTGACGATCACTCGCAGCCCCAGATCCGCGGCCTGCGCAAGCTGCCCGAGCAGCGGGGTCCACGGCCGCTGTCCGAGGTAGGGACCGCTCATCGCCGGGGCATCCGGCACCTGGTCGACGTCGTCGATGATCAGGTAGTGGGTGTGGCCGTCGAAGCTCCAGCGCGCCAGCTCGGCCGGCGACAGTCCCGCGGGCGGGCGGCGCGAATCGATGAGCTGGGACAGGCCAAGCATCGCGGGGATGATCCGGTCGATGTTGGCGGTGTATTCGTTGTCCGGGAACAGCGGTTCGTCGACCAGGTGCAGCCGCCGGTCCAGCACGGTGAAGGCAACCTGGTCGGGCGTGGAGTTCTCGCGGATGGTGCGGATGATGTGCCGCAGCAGGGTCGTCTTCCCAGACTTGCTGTCGCCGAACACCATTAGCAATGGGTTGTCGGTGAAGTCGAGGACGACGGGCGCCAGGTCCTCCTCGCGCTGGCCGATAACCACCCGCTCCGGGCCTCGGTAGAGCGCCCCGACCGCATCGGGCGTCAGGTTGGTGGGCAGCAACCGCACCGGCGGCGCGGCCATGTCGGGGTAGCGGGCGTTGATCGCGGCCACCTGGTCCAGCTCGGGAGCCGCGAACAGGAAATGCTCCGCGGCCATCGTCAGCCCACGGCCAGGCTGGTCGTGCGGCACCGCGTCGGCCGGGCGGCGCAGCGCGCCGACCATCCGTACGTTGCTGTCCCGCGCGTCGTGCAGCCTGAGCTCGAGGCGCAGACCCAGGCCGTCCCGCATGGCCAGCGGCACCTCCAGCCAGCTCGGCGTGGTGATGATCACGTGGATGCCGTACGCCAGCCCGACGTTGACCAGTTCGGTTACCTTGGCCAGCAACGGATTCCGGGTGTTGAACTGGTCGGTGTTGTCGCGGCCGAAAGCGTAGAGGTTGTCGATGATCAGGAACACCTCGCCGAAGCCGTCGTCAGGCGCCGAGCCGTACCTGTCCCGGAACACCTCTCTCCGCTGACGAGACAGCAGCAGCTGCTCGAGTTCGCCGAAGGTGCGGCGGATGCGTTCGGGCTCCAGCGCCGACGCGACGCTGCCGACATGCGCCAGGTCCTCCAGCGCCCGCAGCTGCCCGCCGCCGTAGTCCAGGCAATAGAACGTGACCTCGCGCGGCGAGTGCAGGCTCGCAGCCGACATGATGAACGTCTGCAGCGCGGTCGATTTGCCGGACTTGGCACCGCCGTGGATGACCATGTTCCCGGCCGACGAGGTCGCGTCGAACACCAATGGGTCGCGGCGCATCTCGAACGGTTTGTCGATCTCGCCCAGCGGCCAACGCCACTCCCGTTGCGGTATCCCGGCCCGGGCCAGCGCCGCGGTGAGCGGGATGGGTTCGTCGAGCGGCGGCAGCCAAAGCTGCGGCGCCCGCGGCCCATAGCGTGCCAGCTGTTCGCCGATCGTCGCGATCAGCTTGCGTGGCGGCCCGGTCGTCTCCTCGTCCGCGGCGTCGGAGATCACTGTTGTCTGATCCGGCTCCACCCGCGCCGCGGTGAACAGCTTCGGCTCGGGAACTGACTGCACCACAAGCGCTTTGGCCGTTTGTGGCGGATCGTAAATTCCGTCGACATAGGTGCTGCGGAATTTGATCGGGGCCGCGCCGGGGGCGGGCACCAGGAAGCCCACGCCCTTGTGCTCCTTGCCCGACTCGATGTGGTAAGCGTCCTCCACGCCGATGATCTGGCGAGAAACGCTGGGACTGGCCACCTTCAACCCGATTCGGTACGAGGTGTTCTTGTCGATGTCTTTGATCTTGCCCACGTCCAGCGTCTGGGACGCGAACAGTATGTGGATGCGGAACGAGCGGCCCTTGCGTGCCACGTAGTCGAACAGCTCCGCGTATTCCGGATGATCGGCCAGCATGAGGGTGAACTCGTCGGCGACCACGAACAGCGTTGGGATCGGCGGCAAGTCATGCCCGGCGGCGATCGCGTTCTCGTACTCGACGACCGAGTTGAACGCGCTGCCCTGAACCTGACGGCCGGCCTCGCGCAGCAGTGACTCGCGGCGCGCCACCTCGCCCCGCAGCGTGTCGGCGAACCGGTCGGCGAGCGACTTCTTCTCGGCCATGTTCGAGATCACCGCGACGACCTGCGGGAAGTTGCGGAAACTGTCCGCGCCGGCCTCGCCCTTGAAGTCGGCGTAGATGACGATCAACCGGTCCGCCGAGTGAGTCGTCAACAGCGACAACAGAATCGACATCAGGGTCTGCGACTTCCCGGAGCCGGTCATACCGATCATCAGGCCGTGCGGGCCCATGCCGCCCTCGGCCTCGTCCTTGAGGTCGAAGAACAGCGGCTCACCAGTCGCGGTGACACCGATCGGCACGCGCAACTCGTCGTCGCGTCGGCGCGGCGCCCACAGCGTCGGCACGTCCAGCTGCGACGCATCCGGGATGCCCAGCAGCGTGCTGAAGGTCGCGCCGCGGGTCGCCGCCGAGCGCAGCCCAGTGTGGGTGGGGTTGGAATCCCACCGCGACAACTGACGGGCCAGGTGGGCGGCCTCGTCCGCGCTGAGTTGATCGGCGGCGTCGATATAGCGCTGCCAGCCGCCGGTCTGCCAGCGGTCGATGGCGCCGCCCGCCACGCGCAGGATCGGCTTTTCGGGGTCCGAATACTGTTCGCGATGCGGCGGCGTGTCGGAGCAGTGCACGACCGTGACCCCCGCCCGGCCCAGGGCCAGCGTCGAGGCGTTCACGTCGAAGTCGGGATCGTCGACGACGATCAGCAGATGGCGCGAGGCATCTGCGGGCCCGCCGGTGAAGGCCGGGCGATCGACAAGGGCCGGTCCCAGCAGCGCGATCAGCTCGTCGGGTTTGCTCGACAGGTAACGCGCCGGCCCGACGCCGTCGAGCTCGCCGGGAATGTCGACGTGCGGCAACCACTTCAGCCAGGACCAGTCGCGGCCCTCCGGGTCGCGGCTCGCCAGTGCCACCCCGAGCACGGTCGGGTCGTGCCACGTCACGGCCTGAGCGATCCAGGCGCGCAACGCCGCCCGGACCTCGTCGGCCTCTCCCAGCACGGTGATCCGCGAGACCTTCGTCAGGTCGATTCCGGTCGGCACGTCGCGAACGGTGCGCTGGGTGTCGAGCAGGCTGCGTAGAGCGCTGTGCGACACCGGTTCCAGATCGATCTCGTCGGCGGTGTCCTTGACCCGCAGCGCGGTGGCCAGCGGCGCCTCGTGCCGGCCGGCCCGCACCACCAGGAAGTCGGCGTCGTGCGGGTCACGCTCCCACTGACGGCGCGATCCGGGCACCGTTGAGAGGGTGGTGGGGTCCGGGTGGGACCACAGGGCGGCCGCGCGTTGCTCGGCGGCCTGGGTGCGGATGTTGTCCCGCACCACCGACAGGTAGCGCAGGTAGTCGGCTCGTTCGGCGTCGACCTCTTCGGTGCGGGTCTTGTTGCCGGTGCCGCGGTACATCGCGGTGGCCGCCAGCAGCAACACGAACGGGAAGAACAGGGTCTGCGGCGAGATCACCCGCATCCCGGTGGCGAACAACGCGACGACCATGCCGACGATCAGCATCACGATCACGACAGGCATCGCCCGCCGCAGCATCGAGGGCGGAATCACCCGGGGCAGCTCGGGCGGCGGCTCGATGCTGATGCTGCCCTTGCGGGTGCTTGGCGGTGCCAGCCTGCGCCGGGCTTCGAAGATCAGTCGGCTCATCGGGGTTCTCCTTCGGCTCCCCGTTCAGCAGAAGCCGGCCGGCCGGGCCTGCTGTCGGGTGGCAAGCCGTCGTGGGCGAGCAGCGCGTCGGCGCGCGATAGCGTCGGGCCGTTCGCGAACAGCGACAGCATCGACCAGGGGATGGGGATTGCGGGCGCGTTGAGGCCAAGGGCTTCAACGGTTTTGCCGTGTCCGGCGGCTCCGGTCGCGCTGTCGGCCTCGTTGTCGATTCCGTAGCGCACCCCGGTGTCGGAGACCCAGAACAATGCCCCGGTGCCCGGCGACGTCGGGCCGCCGCCCACGGTCTGCGTGAAGTAGCCGGTGCCGGGCGCCAGCGCGACCCGGGTGGCTGTCGCTGGGGAACCGCCGCCGATCAGGTCGAGGGTGCGCACCGCGTCGGGCACCGGCAGCGCCGAGCCGGAGAGCAGGCTCAACGAGCTGGTGGCGGCGCCGGCCGGTTTGCTCCAGTACGCACACGTGACGGGGTTCTTGGACGCGTCGACGAGGGCGATCTGGCGGTCGGGATAGCGCGTGGTGTCCAGCATCCGCGAGACCGGGAGCTTCGCCACTTGGTCTGCGCCGATCCGCGGAGGTTGGTCCAGGCCATAGGAATTGGTGTTGCGCAGGATCGCGGCGAGCACCGGCGAGATCGGCTGCAGGCCGTCGGGCAATACCGCGTAGTAGCGCGCCGCGCCCGACGGGCTCTGCTCCAGGGCGTACGACACCACCACGGCGCCGATCGGGGCGGGGACGCCGAAGTTCGCGGGCGCACCGGCATTCGGGATGCCCGGCGCCGTCAGGGACGGAGCTTCGGGGATCGCATTGAACAACCCGGCGGCGATGGGCCGCGGCGCGGGCAGGTCGGAGGCACCCAGGCCCAGGGCGTTGGTGACCGCGTGGTTGGTCAGGTCGAGCTGGCTGCGCCGGCCGTCCCACAGCAGCCAGGTGCTGCTGCCCTTGTCGTTGGCGAAGTCGACCAGGACCGCCTGACCGGATCCGAGCGTCGCCGCCCGAGCGCCCCGACCGTCGGGGGGGCCGGCCATTACGGTGACACCGGTGCTGTGGGCGGCGTGTCCGCCTTGGGCGGGCTCGCTGACCGCGTCGCACACCGTCCAGTTCGCGTCGTGCGAGGCGTTCTGCACCATGCGTTCCGGGGCGCCCGGAATGCCGATCAGGTTGCCCCGCGGAAACCGGTCCAGCTCACTGCTTTTCACTGTGGTGGGGTTCACCGGATGGCCGACGATCAGCCGGGCCGACGTCAGGTTGAGCACCGGGTGCAGGTCGTCACCGACCCGCACGTACAGCGCGGCGGTGGAGCGGTCGGCGAGGACCGCGTTGTTGCCCACCTGACCGTTGGGCCGGATCAACGAGAACACGAAACAGCCCACCAGTCCGGTGGCCAGAATCAGGACGCCCATCAGCACCGCGCGCGACTGGGTGCGCAGCGGGTCGACGAGCATTCTGGTGTCGTGCAAGGCAATTCCGGAGGCGATGCGGCGCATCACGAAACGCCAGCCGGTCACCTGATGACGGGTGACGAAGCCGCGGCGGTAGACCACCTGGTCGGGGTTCTCGTTGACGGGGGTTCGCGAGGAGAACGAACGCCGCTCGTCCGGTGGCTCCGGGTTGGTCATGCCGGCTCCTGCAGACCGAGCCCTTGCAGCAGCGGCTCAACCGAATTGCGCACGTCCTCGGCGGTGATCGTCATCAGCTCCTCATCGGTGAACTCGCCGGTCTCGGCGTGCTCGGAGTGGTCTAGCCGGAATTCGCGTTCCTCTTCGGACTTCTCGACCACGTTGCGCACGAAGCGGCCGTTGCCTGCGATATCCAGGCCGCGCCGTTCGACGCCGGCGGCGTCCGGTTTCGAGGAGTCGGCCAGATGCGCGAACAATGCCTCGAGATCCTGCAGCGCGGCCTGGTCGAACGCGCTGTCGCGCTTGGCGGCCATGAAGTTGGCGATCTCGATCAACTCAGCCGGTTTGTATGACGGGAAGTCGATGCTGCGGGTGAAGCGCGACCGCAGACCCTGGTTGGTGTCAAGGAACCGATCCAGGTCGGCGCGGTAGCCGGCGACGATGACCACCAAACGGTCTCGGTCGTTCTCCATCCGCGCCAGCAGGGTATCGATGGCCACCAGGCCGAAGTCGTTCTTGGCACCGGTGGCAACCAACGCGTAAGCCTCGTCGAGGAACAGCACCCCGTCCAGTGCGCTGTCGATGATCGCGTTGGTCTTGGCCTCGGTCTCTCCGATGTGCTGGCCGATGAGGTCGGCACGGTGCACTTCCTTGATGTTTTCCCGCTTCAAAAGGCCTAGGCCGCAATAGATTTTGGCGACCACCCGGGCGATGGTGGTCTTGCCGGTTCCCGGCGGCCCGGTGAAGACCAGGTGGTGGGTGCGCTGCGCGACCTCGAGCCCGCGCTGCTTGCGCACCAGCTCCATGGCCACCGCGCTCTTCAACCGGGCCACCTGGTCCTTGACCTTGTCCAGGCCGATGAATTCATCGAGTTCGCGTTCGGCCTCGTGGAGCAGCACGCGCTTGCGCTCCTGCGCCCCGGGGTCGACGAAATCGCCGGGGCTGGGCTCGGTGTCCGGATCCCATGGGTCGGTGCGGGCTTCGATCCGGGCCGCGGTGGTGGTGACGATTCCAAAACTGGTGTCGGACAAGGCTTGTTCGACTTGCTCGTTCTCCGGGTGCGCCGCGTACAGATCCTGCAGCACTTCGGCCGCCGACTCCTCGTCGACGTGGGCCCGGAGCACCAGCGCTTTGGCCAGTGCGCCGTCGAGCGCCGCCACCGCGACGGGGCCCTCGGGTTCCTCGAGATACGACAGGGCCGGCGCGAACATGCCCAGCCGGGCCAGCGCGGTGCCCAGGGTGATCTTCGCCGCGTGGGAGAAGGCCTCGTCGAGGTCGGCGTCGTTGACGATCGGCGTCAAGAGCTTGACGACGTCCGACCAACGCGCGGCGCGGTAGTTGACCACCACCGAGACCCAGCGGGCCTCACGCCAACTCGGGCGGCGCTCGATGACGGCCGAAACCAACTTGTCGGCATCGGCGAATTTCCCGGCCTCCGCCAGGGCCGCCGCGTAGGCGAGGGCGAAATCGTCCGGGTCCGTCGCGCGGAACTGCAAATACAGGCCGGTGTCGTAGCGGAAGCCCAACGCCCCGGGCGCCAACTCCACCTCACGCTGCAACACCCCTGCGGTGCGCGCCGTGCGCCACACCGCGTCCAGCACCCGGAGGGACAGGTCGCCGGCGGCGGCCAGCCCCGTCCACGCGTCGCACTGCTCGTGAGCGATCCGGGTCAGCGCCGTGAAACCCGAACGCGCGGCCACCAGGTCGGCGGGACGCTGCCGTTCATAGATAGAGATGCCAAGCGCCCGGCAGCACGTGGCAAACCGGCTGACGATGTCGGCGTCTACCCTGCCGTCGGGCCGGGAATTGGCGGGCCGAGCCGTCAGCATCCCCGTGTCACCGCGTTCCACGGCAGCTTCCTCGCATTTGTGAGCCTCCCCTAACCTGACCGCCTGAAGTTAGCATTGCATAAGCTAACTGTCGAGGCTTCTGCGCTCCCTTGATTCGCCGCACAGCTCGCTGTCCGGGGGCCATTGATCAGGGCATTCGGCACCATCATCGACCCCCTTCCGGTTGCGCCCGACTAAGCAGGGCAAGCTTACTGAAAATGGTTTTCATTAGCAAAATATTTAGGTTGTGTCTTCCGGTCCGTCCGGTTGCCAGGTACTGGGCACCATCGGCAGCGCCGGCCCATCGCCGAATTCGTCACCCGCGAGCGTGGCCAACCCCGTGGCCGCGCCCGTCTGCCTGTGCGCCGTTCCGGCGAAACCCCGTGGCCCCGCGCCACGCTCGGACGCCACCGTCGAGCTCTCCCGGCTCGCGTCGGGACCCGCACCCCGTTCGGAGTCCAGATCCATGAATTCGTAGCCGCGGTAATGGTCGTCCATCGTTGCGCGCCGCCGCCGGCGCGCCCGTCGCTCCCCGCGCGCTGACGCGGCGGCCGCCGCAGCGGCCGAGGCTGCGTCGGGCTCCGACGCCTTCCGCCGCGCACTCGTGCTCAGGCCGGTGTCCGTCCCGATGGTGGGACCGCCGACCAGGTAGGGATAGGCGACGGCCTCGACACCGGTGACCGGCGGCGGCGGTGGGGGTGGGGGTACAGCTGTCGCGGCGGTCGCGGGGGCGGGCGCCGACGTCGGGGTGGAGGACGGCGCCGGGGCCGTGGCCGCGGGAGCGCTGACGACCGGGGTGGCGGTGACCACGGGCGCGCCGGGCGCTTGGGGCAGCGGTGCGGGCACCGCGGCGGCGGGGGCGGGGGCCACGTCGGGCTGGATCCCGGCCAGCAGGCCGAAACTTGCGATGCCTGCCCCAACTGCCGCCGGTACCAAGAAGGGAATCGTCGCGAGCTGGGGGAAGGTCTGCAGGGCCTCGCCGAGGTGCTCGAATTCGTCGGCGATGAGCAACGGAATGTCGCGGAACAAATCCTCTATCGCATCGAGCGGGTCCGTCTGAAATTCCTCCAAATCCCTTCCGATGGTTTGGAATATCTCGAGGATGCGGTTGACCCACCAGCTCAGCTGGGTCGGGTCGCCGCCGTCGTTGTCGACGATTCCGCCGTCATCGTCGCTGTCGTCGCCGCTGCCGTCGTCGGCATGCATGATGACCGGTGCCGGATCGGTTTGCGGTGCCGATGCCACCGCCGCGGTGGACACCGCTTGATAGGTGGTCATCGTGGTGGCCGCCTGGACCCACATGCGCGCGTAGTCGGCCTCGTTGACGGCGATCGGAATGGTGTTGATCCCGAAGAAGTTGGTGGCGACCAGTACCGCATGCACGGCGTGGTTGGTGGCGAGCTCGGGCAGCGTGGGCATCGCGGCCAACGCCGCGGTGTAGGCGGTGGCCGCGACGTCGTGCTGGGCGGCCGCCGCCGCGCTGTCGGCGCTGGCCCGCGTCAGCCACGCGAGGTAGGGCGCGTGCGCGCTGACATATTGCTCGGCGCTCGGGCCTTCCCACGCGCCGGACTGGACCGCCGCCAAGACTCCGGTCAGTTCGTCTGCCGTCTCGGCATAGGCGGCACTCAACGAACTCCACGCGCCGCTGGCCGCCAGCAGGGCGCCGGGCCCGGGCCCGCTGCTCAGCAGCGTCGAGTGGACCTCCGGTGGCAGTGCCATCCAAACCGGCGCGGTCATTCGCGGCCTCCCGGGACCCTGGGGGTGAGATCAACGGCCGCCTGGGCTGTTAGGCGGCGCAAGCATCACGCCGCTAGTAGTCGGCCGGCGGCCCGGGAAAGTTCCCGGCCGCGGCCGATTCATCGGAGATTCTTCGCGCGGCCTCAGGCCTTGACGGCACTCACCAGGGTGTTGCGGGCGATCATCGGGCCGGATTCGGTGTCCGGTTCGGGCACCGGCCTGCCCACTTCGCGCAGATAGTCGGCCAGCGGCGTACCGACCGCGGTCCAGCCCCGCCCGCCGAACCATTCGTCGGCCGGCGCGCACCGCTCGTTGTAGACCAACCGGAAAAACAGGCGCTGGTCGCCCTCGGCGGCGGCGGCGCGTTCCTCCTCGACCGCGGCCTCGAACTCGTCGGGCGGCAGCGGCGCCCCGTCCTCGACCGCGACGTGGCTGCCGTGGCCTGCCAGGCCGTCGACGCCGGCGAACAGCTGCTCCTGTGCGTCGGCGGGGAGATAGATCAGCAGGCCCTCGGCAATCCAGGCCGACGGCTTGGCCGGATCAAAGCCGCTGGCCCGCAAAGCTTGTGCCCAGTCCTCACGCAGATCGACAGCGACCTCCCGGCGCTCGGCACGCGGCTGCACACCGTGGCTGGTGAGCACCTCACGCTTGAAGTCGAGGACCTCGGGCCGGTCCAACTCGAAGATCGTCGTCCCGACCGGCCAGTCCAGCCGGTAGGCGCGGGAGTCCAGTCCCGCGGCCAGGATGACGATCTGCCGCACGCCGGCGTCGGCGGCCCGACGGAAATATTCGTCGAAGTACCTCGTGCGAGCGCCCTGGAAGTTGACGAAATGCCGGCCGAACTCCGCCGTCTTCAGCGGGTGATCGGGAGCCTTACCGTCGAGAACGTCGGCCGCTGGGCCGCCGACGGCGCGGCAAAACAACTCGGCATATTCGTCGACCACCAGCGGCTCGGGCTTCTGCGCCTCGAGCGCCCGCGCGGTCGCCACGAACAACGCCGTCGACCCGACACTTGTTGTGATATCCCAACTATCGCCTTCGCTGCGCACCCAACCGACACTACGCCGACGGGCCGTCACGGCCCGTTCTCATCGCTCCGGTCCGGGTCCCAGCTGCCGGGCAGCATCGGCATCTTTGGGCCGCCATCGAATTCGTCACCGGCCAGGGTGGTCAAGCCCGCCGCCTCGGCGGCCGCCCGCCCGGGCGCGGTGCCGGCGAACCCCAGATTGCCGGCCCCCCGTTCCGACGCCGCGGTCGGCGGCGACGCATCCCAGTCCGGGTCGACGTCGATGTTCATGTCCATGAACTCGTCGCTATGGCCACGTTGTCGCGACCGCTGGCGCCGCCGCGCCCGCGCCGCGTCGCGTGCCGCAGTCGCTGCGGCCAACGCGGCGGCATCGGGCTCCGAAGCCTTCTTCTTGGCGCCCGAGCTGGCGCTGGCGCCGATTGCCGTGCCGAGTCCGATGCGGGGAGGCCCCACGACGTACGGGGGCACGAACGCCGTCCCAGTTGCGGCCGGCGGCGCCGACGGTGGCGCGACGCTGGCCACCGCGCTCGCCGTGGGAGCGGGCGCGGGCGCCGGGGCCGGCGCAGCCGCCGCGGCGGGCGCGGCAATGGGAGTCGATCCGAGCACCGGTACCAAGGCGGGCGGGGCCGCGACGGGTGCCGGTGCCGGCACGACCGCGGGCGCGGGTAGTGCGGCGAGCCCGGCGAGCCCCGCGAAACCGCCCAGGGCCCCGAAGGGCGCCGCCACGATGAGGGCGGGAACCACCAGCAATTCCGGCTGGGTGCCCAGGAAGCTGGCGATCTGCGCGATGTGGGTCGGCCAGTCGAACATCTCGAGGGCGACCAGGTACTGAAAGGCCAACGCCGGATTTGTCTGCAGGTAGACGAAAAACTGCTGAAAGTCCTCAAAGAGCTCGAGGGCGCGGACGACCCAGTAGATCGGTTCTGCCGGATTCGTGTATTCGTCGTAGGGAATGCCATTCACCATCGCGTGGGCGGGGTCCCAGTTGATGCCGAAGTTCTTCAGAATGTTGGCGATGAAGTCATCGATCGGGTTGTCGACGGTGGGGTCGGGGAAGGGGTTCTCCCCCGAATCCTGGGTCGAGGCATCGCTTTTCACGATCTGCGGAGCGGGCGCGGTTTGCGGCGTCGCGGCCAACGCCGCGCTGGATACTCCTTGATAGGTCGCCATCGTGGTGGCTGCCTGGACCCACATCCGCGCATAGTCGGCCTCGTTGACGGCGATGGGGATGGTGTTGATCCCAAAGAAGTTGGTAGCGACCAAGACTCCGTGGACGACGTGGTTGGCGGCGAGCTCGGCCAGTGTCGGCATGGCAGCCAGCGCCGCGGTGTAGGACGTCGCCGCCGTCTCATGCTGAGCGGCAGCAGCAGCGCTGTTCGCGCTGGCCTGGGTCAGCCATGCGAGATAGGGGGCGTGGGCGGCCACGTAGGACTCGGCGCTCGGGCCCTCCCATGCGCCCGCCTGCACGCCGGCCAACAGCGTGCTGAGTTCCTGTGCCGCAGAGGCGTATTCGCCGCTCAGCGAGTCCCACGCACCCGCGGCCGCCAGCAGCGACCCCGGCCCCGGGCCACCGCTGAGCAGGGCGGAGTGCACTTCCGGCGGTAGGGCCATCCAAATCGGAGCTGTCACGGCCACCCCTCGGGCTGGAGAGTTTTACCAGACCGAGAGCTTAATGAAAATGATTGTCGTTATCAAGCGGACGCGCTGGGCGCTAGACCAGGGGGCGCCCCGTCCTGATCCGGCGGTCGACGTCCCACAGCAGGACGTTGAACGGGAACCGCCGAATGAATCGCGGCAACAGCCGGTTGGCCGTGCGCAAGACCGCCATCAGCCGATCGAACCGCCGCTGCCTGGCGGCATCCCACGGCAACCGCATCTCGTCGCGAAACCGCTGCGGCAAGAACCCCGTCGTGATCAGCAGCGCGAAGTCGTCCGACATGCGTTGCAGCGGGCCCGGCAGCGCCACCCCGCGCACCCGGCCCGCGGCGATCGGGTACAGGTAGTCGCGCACGGCGTCGTCGATGTGCACCTTGGCCAGCGACTCCTGCCAGTACCGGTCGAAGGCGGCGCGATCCGGCGGCCACATCTCGGGCGGCACCTGCAACGTGGTGGCCAGCGACATGCCCTCGCGGTAGTGGCGGTCGGCATCCTCGCCGTCCAGCTCACCGATGAAGATGCGGTAGATATCGACCCCGCCCTTGTACAGACACGCCCCCACCCACAACTGCAAATCCACGTCGAAAGCGTTGTATTGCACCGGGCTTTCAGGCGTGGAGTACACCTCCGCATGGGCCCGGTTCACCGCGCGGCGAAAGGCCTCCTTCTGCGCATCGCTGCCCGCCGTGGCCACCGCGAGGTAGGTGAAGGTGGTGCGCGCCCGTTTGATGGGGTGCAGATCGACGCGGCCACTCTCGACCCGACTCTCCAGCACGCCGTAGCCGACGCCCGGACGCGCCAGTTGCATGATCACGTTCGCCGGGCCGGCCAGCAGTGCCACGCCCATCAATCCCTCGTCGATCCCCAGCGACCGGACGCGCCGCCGCCGCTGCGGACGGGGCGGATCGGCGATCGCGCGCTCGACGTGCCGCTGGTGGACATGCATTGCCAAGGTGAACCTCCCGCGGCCGCCGCCGAGCTAAATGTGAGAACGCTTGTTTCCTGATATTGTCCTCACGCCGCGCCGCTGTCAAGATGGTCTTCATGAGCGAGAGCGCGCGGCCCTACCGCGGGGTGGAGGCCGCCGAACGGCTCGCGGCTCGCCGCGGCCGGCTATTGGCCGCCGGCCTGGACCTACTGGGGGCGGAACGGCAGGACGTCTCGGCCCTGACCGTGCGCGGCGTGTGCCGCCGGGCCGGCCTGGCCGCGCGGTACTTCTACGAAAGCTTCACGGACAAGGACGAATTCGTCGGCCGCGTCTTCGATTGGGTCGTCGCCGATCTGGCCGCCACCACGCAGGCCGCGGTCGCGGCGGTACCGGTGCACGAGCAGACGCGAGCGGGAATGGCCAACATCGTGCGGACCATTGCCGGCGACGCTCGCGTCGGGCGCCTGCTGTTCAGCACCCAGCTCGCCGATCCCGTGATCGTGCGCAAGCGCGCCGAGTCCACCGCACTGTTCGCCATGCTCTCCGGCCAGCACGCGGGCGACGCGCTGCGGATGCCGGCAAACGACCGCATCAAGGCGGGGGCGCACTTCGCGGTCGGCGGCGTCGGCCAGACGATCAGCGCGTGGCTGGCCGGCGACGTCCGGCTCGAACCGGACCGGCTGGTCGATCAGCTGGCCTCGCTGCTCGACCGGCTCGCCGACCCAAACCTGTACGGCCTCACGGAAACAACGGGAGCTGCCACAGCCGCATCCCGGGCTTCAGCAGCCAAAAGCGCATCATCGTAAGGCGCACGACCCGGAGCGCACCGGTGATCAACAGGATCGCCACCGGCACCTCGATCCCCAGCGCCGTGATCACCGACAGCCGCAGGTCGTTGGGGCCCGCGGTCAGCAGGTCGAACCATGCGTCGCAGATCAGCAACACCCCGGCGGTGAACGCCGCCAGCACCAGCAGCTGGCGACGCAGGTACCCCAACACGGCCGTGGCCGCCATGAAGACGACCAACAAAATGTCGAAACCCACCCACGTCACCGGCCAGTTGTGCGCGACGTAATTCTCCGGCAACGTCACCGACAGGTACACGAGCCAGGGGATCATGGCGATCGAGCCACCGATCATGACGCCCAACCGGATACGCCGAATCCGACTGATCAGGTCCGGGTCAATCAGCTCGCTCAGTGGTTGCTCGAGCCGCGAGATCAGTTCCCGCCGCTGTGCGGGCGTCAACGCCGCGATCTGTTCGTCGGTCAAAACCCCGTCGGTCATCATTGCCATCCCCCGGATTGCGCACGGTCTTGCCAGTCAGCGTACGGCCTGGACCCGAGGTCGCCGGTCGGCCGCCGTCTTCGGCACCGCCTGCGCGTCGCTGTCGGTGAATTCCTTGACCCAGCAAGCGAATTCCAGCGTGATGCCGTCGGGATCCTGGAAGTAGAACGAGCGCACGTACACGCCGGGATGCACCGTCGCCGACACCTGCATCTCACTCTCGTCGTGGTTGAGCACCGGACCCACGCGCACGCCCTTTTCCTTGAGGCGCCGCCGATAGGCGTCGAACTTCTCGGCCGGTACATGAAACGCCAGGTGGTTCATGGTGCTCACCGCGCTGGTGATGTCACCGATGCCCGGGATGGCGCCGGGCGACGAGATGCCGGGCACCCGGTCGGCGGCGTCGGCGAACCAGAAAAAGGCGACGCAGTCGCCGTTGCCGGCGTCGAAGAAGAAGTGCTGCCCCTGACCACCGGGCAGATCGAGCGATTTGATCAGCGGCATGCCGAGGATGTTGCTGTAGAAGTCCACGGTGCGCGCCATGTCCGAGCACACCAGCGCGACGTGATTGATTCCGCCGAGCTCGAATTCCGTGTTGGTGTTGTGCGGCTTGATCATCTTGCGGCTCCCATCGAGGTGCAGGCCCTGGCCAAGATTAAGATCTGAATCTAACATCAGGTTCAGTTTTGCTCCAGGGAGGTGCGCCACGTGTTGACCGCGGCAGAGCCCAATCGCCGGCCCGGCCAGGCCGCCGACTTCCCGACGCACCGGGGCCGCCGCACGCAAGCCGCGATCGACGCGGCCGCCCGAACGGTCATCGCGCGCAAGGGCATTCTGGCCACGACCATCGCCGATATCGCGGCGGAGGCGGGCCGCTCGGCGGCCTCGTTTTACAACTACTACGACTCCAAAGAGGCGATGGTCCGGCAGTGGGCCCTGCGCTTCCGCGACGAGGCCAACCAGCGCGCGCTGACGGTGACCCGGCATGGTCTGTCGCATCGCGAGCGGGCATACGAGGCCGCCGCCGCGCACTGGCACACCTACCGCCACCGGCTCGCCGAGATGATCGGCGTGTCCCAATTGGCGATGGTCAACGACGACTTCGCCCAATACTGGGCCGAAATGTGTGCGATACCAATCTCTTTCATCACCGAGACGGTGCGACGGGCCCAGGCCGAGGGCTACTGCCCGGAAGATGACCCGCGGCTCATTGCCGAGGCGATCGTGGCGATGTTCAACCAGTTCTGCTACATCCAGCTCAGTGGGGCACGCTCCGAGCCCGACGATCGGGCCTGCATTCAGACGCTTGCCAACATCTACTACCGGGCCATCTACTCCCCAGGAGAGCCGCTGAAGTGACTCGTCATACTCCTGCAGCAGGAGTCATCCGAGAGTTCATCGGGCTGCCGTCTCCCACCGCGGGACGCGCCGGCGCCGGGGGTCATCCGTGTCAGGGCCTGTACCACCGGGCAGTCGGGCGCAAGCCGAAGGTGGCGATGATCGCAACGCATTACCAGATCGACTTCTCCGAGCATTATCTCGCCGACTACATCGCGACCCGCGGCATCGGGTTCCTCGGCTGGAACACCCGGTTCCGTGGTTTCGAGAGCAGCTTTCTGCTCGACCATGCCCTGGTCGACATCGGCGTCGGGGTCCGCTGGCTGCGCGAAGTCCAGGGCGTGGATACCGTTGTGCTGCTCGGCAATTCGGGAGGCGGCTCCCTGATGGCCGCGTATCAGTCCCAGGCCGTCGAACCGAACGTGACCCCGCTCGAGGGCATGCGTCCGGCGGCCGGGCTGGGCGAGTTGATCCCCGCCGACGGGTACGTGGCCACCGCGGCCCACCCCGGGCGCCCCGAGGTGCTGACTGCGTGGATGGATGCCGCGGTCGTCGACGAGAACGATCCCGTCGCCACCGATCCCGAGCTCGACCTGTTCAACGAGGCGAACGGTCCCCCGTACTCGCCGGAGTTCCTGGCCCGCTATCGTGCGGCGCAGACCGCACGCAACCATGCCATTACCGACTGGGCCGAGATGGAGCTCAAACGCGTTCGCGCCGCGGGGTTTTCCGATCGACCGTTCACCGTCATGCGAACCTGGGCCGATCCCCGCATGGTCGATCCGAGCATCGAGCCGACCAAGCGTCAGCCGAATCTGTGTTACGCGGGCATCCCGGCCAAGGCCAACCGCTCCGCGCACGGCATCGCCGCGGCCTGCACGCTGCGCAACTGGCTGGGCATGTGGAGTCTGCGGGCGGCGCAAACCCGCGCCGAGCCGCATCTGGCCCGGATCTCCTGCCCGGCCCTGGTGATCAACGCCGACGCCGACACCGGCGTCTTTCCGTCGGATGCCCAGCGCATCTACGATGGGCTCGCCGCCACCGACAAGACCCAATGCTCGATCGACACCGACCACTACTTCAGCACCCCGGGCGCGCGCACCGAGCAGGCCGATACCATCGCCAAGTGGATATCCAAACGGTGGCGCTAACAATCTCGTGAGAGTACTGGCCCATTTTGTCCCCGGCGACAAGGTCCTAAATTTTGTTGCGCCCGAAGCGGATTGGCTGGACATTCGTTGGTGCGCCGACGATGACGAGACCGCCTTCTACCGGGAGCTGCCGGACGCGCAGGTGATCTGGCATGTGCTGCGGCCCCTGTCGGGCGCCGACCTGCGGCGCGCGCCACGGCTGCGGTTGGTGCACAAACTCGGCGCCGGAGTCAACACCATCGACGTGGAGACCGCGACGAAATGCGGTATCGCAGTGGCCAATATGCCCGGCGCCAACGCGCCGTCGGTGGCCGAGGGCACGGTGTTGCTGATGCTGGCCGCCTTGCGCAGGCTCCCGGCGCTGGACCGCGCGGTGCGCCGCGGTGCCGGCTGGCCGGCCGATCCCGAACTCGGCGAGACGGTACGCGACATCGGCGGCTGCACCGTCGGCCTGGTCGGCTACGGCAACATCGCCAAACGTGTCGGCGACATCGTCACCGCGATGGGCGCCACCGTGCTGCACACCAGCACCCGCGACGACGGGCGGCCCGGCTGGCGGCGGCTACCCGAATTGCTGGCGGCCAGCGACATCGTCTCGCTGCACCTACCGTTGCGCGCCGACACCGTCCATCTGCTGGACCGCGACGCGCTGGCCCGGATGAAACCGGATGCGGTGCTGGTCAACACGTCACGCGGAGCCGTCGTCGACGAAGTCGCCCTCGTCGACGCGTTGCGTGGCGGCCGGCTTGCCGCGGCGGGCCTGGACGTCTTCGACGCCGAGCCGGTCGGGCCCGACAATCCCCTCCTGGGCTTAGACAACGTGGTGCTCACGCCGCACGTCACCTGGTACACGGCCGACACCATGCGGCGGTATCTGGTCGAGGCCGTTGCCAACTGCCGCCGGCTGCGCGACGGGCTTCCATTGGCCAATGTGGTCAACCAACCCACCGGTTGTTAGCTTGGAAGGCGCTGGCCGAAACACAGCGTGGGAAGGCGACCAATGCCGATCGCGATAACTCCTGAGCATCAAGACCTGGCCGATTCGGTGCGATCTCTGGTGGCGCGCGTCGCGCCGTCGGAGGTGCTGCACGAGGCCATGGAAACACCGATCGAGAACCCGCCACCGTACTGGCGGGCGGCGGCCGAGCAGGGCCTGCAGGGGGTTCATCTGGCGGAGTCCGTCGGCGGGCAGGGATTCGGCATCCTCGAGCTGGCCATCGTGCTTGCCGAGTTCGGCTACGGCGCGGTACCCGGACCATTCGCGCCGTCCGCGATCGCCAGCGCACTCATCGCCGCGCACGACCCGGACGCCAAGGTGCTCGCCGACCTCGCCTCCGGCGCGGCCATCGCCGCCTACGGGCTGGATTCCGGGCTGACCGCCACCAGGCAGGGTGACGCGCTGGTGATCCGCGGTGAAGCGCGCGCCGTGCCCGCGGCGGCGCAGGCGTCGGTGCTGGTGCTACCGGTGGCGATCGACAGCGGTGACGAATGGGTGGTGCTGCGCGCCGACCAGCTGGAGATCGAGCCGGTGCAGAGCGTCGACCCGCTGCGCCCGATCGCGCATGTGCGGGCCAACGCCGTCGAGGTCGGCGACGACGCCGTGTTGAGCAGCCTGACCATGGCGACGGCGCACGCGCTGATGACCACGCTGCTGTCCGCGGAGGCGATCGGTGTGGCGCGCTGGGCCACCGACACCGCGTCCCAATACGCCAAGATCCGCGAACAGTTCGGCAGGCCGATCGGCCAGTTCCAGGCCATCAAGCACAAGTGCGCGGAGATGATCGCCGACACCGAGCGAGCGACGGCCGCGGTGTGGGATGCCGCGCGCGCCATCGATGAGGCAGGCCAAAACAATTGGGACACAGCCGGTTCCGGGGTCGAGTTCGCCACCGCCGTGGCCGCGACGCTGGCTCCGGCGGCCGCCCTGCGCTGCACCCAGGACTGCATCCAGGTGCACGGCGGCATCGGGTTCACCTGGGAGCACGACACGAACGTCTACTACCGCCGGGCGGTGATCCTCGCCGCGTCCTTCGGCCGCCGGTCGGAGTACCCGCAAAGGGTGGTGGACACCGCGACCACCACGGGGATGCGCGCCGTGGATATCGACCTGGACCCCGATACCGAAAAGCTGCGATCCGAAATCCGGGCCGAGGTGGCGGCGCTCAAGGCGATGGACCGCGAGCCCCGCAAGGTCGCGATCGCCGAGGGCGGGTGGGTGCTGCCCTACCTGCCCAAGCCGTGGGGCCGGGCGTCGAGCCCGGTCGAGCAGATCATCATCGCCCAGGAGTTCACCACCGGACGGGTCAAGCGGCCCCAGGTCGGCATCGCCGCCTGGATCATTCCGTCGATCGTCGCGTTTGGTACCGAGGAGCAGAAACAACGTTTCCTGCCGCCGACCTTTCGCGCCGAAATGGTCTGGTGCCAACTGTTTTCCGAGCCGGGTGCCGGGTCGGATCTGGCGGGGCTGACCACCAAGGCGACGCGAGCCGACGGCGGGTGGCGCATCACCGGGCAGAAGATCTGGACCACCTACGCGCAGTACTCGCACTGGGGCGCGCTGCTGGCGCGGACGGATCCGTCGGCGCCGAAGCACAACGGCATCACGTACTTCCTGTTGGACATGAAGAGCGAGGGCGTCACGGTCAAGCCCTTGCGCGAGCTCACCGGCAACGCGATGTTCAACACCGTCTACATCGACGACGTGTTCGTGCCCGACGATTGCGTGCTGGGTGACGTCAACCGGGGCTGGGAGGTCAGCCGCAACACGCTGACGGCGGAGCGGGTCTCGATCGGGAGCAGCGACGCGAATTTCCTTGCCACCCTGCCGGAGTTCGTCGAGTTCGTCCGTGACGGCCAGTTCGACCAGATAGCGCAACATCGGGCCGGGCAATTGATCGCCGAAGGTCACGCCGCGAAGGTGCTCAACCTCCGCTCGACGCTGTTGACACTGGCCGGCGGCGACGCCATGCCGTCGGCGGCGATCTCGAAGCTGCTGTCGATGCGCACCGGTCAGGGTTACGCCGAATTCGCGGTGTCCTCGTTCGGCACCGACGCCGCGATCGGCGACCCCGAACAGTTGGCGGGCAAGTGGGACGAGTACCTGCTGGCCAGCCGCGCCACCACCATCTACGGGGGCACGTCGGAGGTGCAGCTCAACATCATCGCCGAGCGGCTCCTGGGCCTGCCCCGCGACCCATAAGAAGAATCCATGCCGACCCGAGGCCGGTCTCGGGTCGGCATGGATTGCCTTTGGGTGGGGGGCCATGCCGGCCGCGCGGTGGTAGGCCGGCATGGCGCTTCCCCCCTCAGCGTGGCCGGGTCAACCTAAACGCTCGGCAGGACAAGGCTGACCACGCCACGCAGTGCTAGCGGCTGGCTCACCACCACCAGTTCCACCACTGCTGCGCGGGCCCCCACCAGTGCCCGGGAGCCCAGAAGCCGCGACCAGGCGGGATGTTGCCCCAACCGTTGCCGGGATGACCCCACCATCCGACATCGGGGCCGTGCCAAACCGGGCCGGGAACCCAACCGGGGCCTTTACCCCAACCGGGACCAGGTCCGTGACCCCAACCGGGGCCGGGGCCAGGGCCATGGCCTCCGCCGCCATGGCCACCTCCACCCCCGCCGGGGCGGTCGGGGATCACGCCGGGGCTAAGCGGCGCGCCGCCGTGCGGCCCGGCGTTGTCGAAGCTTGTCGCTGGGGTCGGCGCTGGGGCGGCTTGTGCCGCGGGTGCGCTGCCGACCAGCATCGCCCCGGCCAGCGCGCCGGCACCTACCGCGGCTGCCGCGGCGTTACGCATGGATCGCAGTGAAATCATTTCTCGACCTCCCTCCACGATCCGTCAAAAACTGATACTTAAAACGTTACCCACAAATTCTCAGGCAAACAACAGCCGATACGCAAATCACAGTAGTAAATTAGTTCGGCATCGTATTTCATGATATTTCCAAATACTGAGATCAGTAGAGTTAACTTTAGCGTCGCACCAGTAAGACAACCATCTACTGACTTACTGAGGTACGTATCTCCGGCTTTACGTAACTCCTGAATTAATGCCGAGGTGGAATGGTAGTAAATTCGCCTTCGCGGATCGCCCAGCGAACTTCGTAATTACGTCCTGCGGGTATCGGGGCCGTCCCCCGCCGGCGGGCCGGATGCGTCGGTGGCTCGCGGCGCGACTCGGGGCGACTTTAGTGACAGAATCGGTAGCAGACACATACTGATTTACTGACTTGCCTCCACGAAGGGACGGCCGCCGCAGTGAGCTTCAACCCCAGCCGCACACCCGGCACGCCTTCGGACGACGCGACGACGACCGAGCGCCTAACGAGCTTCCGGCAACCGGGCGCCCCACGGATCACCGGCCCAACCCCGCGGTCACGCGACGCAACCGAACGGCCGATCCGCATCCAGCGCACCCGGCGCACCGTGGATCTCCCGGCAGCCACACACCGGGCCCTCGACATTTGGCAACGGGACGCGGCCGACCGCCTCGGGGTCGCGAGGGTAACCGGACAAGAGGTCCTCACCGCGCTGATAGACCGGCTACTGGCCGACCCAAAGCTCGGGGCCGAGATCACCCGCGCCATCCAGGAACGGCGCTGAGCAGCCGCCCCGTGACCGGCCGCTAGTCGATCTCCATCTCCCGCAGCTCGCGCTTGAGCACCTTGCCCGTAGGGTTGCGCGGCAGCTCATCGAGGAAGACCACTTCCCGCGGCACCTTGTAGCGCGCCAGGTGGTCGCGCACGTAGTGCTTGACGGTGTCCTCGTCGAGGTCGGCGTCCTCCTTCTTGACCACGAAGGCGCGCAACCGATGACCCCACTCCTTGTCCTCGACACCGATGGCGGTGGCCTCCACGACGTCCGGATGCCCGCTGATCAGGTCCTCCACCTCGGCGGGGAAGACGTTCTCACCGCCGGAGACGATCATCTCGTCGTCGCGACCGCTGACGTACAGCAGGCCGTGCTCGTCGAAGTACCCGACGTCGCCGGACGACATCAGGCCGTCGATGATCTGCTTGTGGCCGCCACCGGTGTAGCCCTCGAACGGGAACGCGTTGCCGACGAAGATCCGTCCCACCTCGCCCTGCGGCTTCTCGTTGCCGTTGTCGTCGAGGATCTTGACCTTGACGCCCTTGACCACCGGTCCGACCGTCGCCGCATTCTTTTCCAGGTCCTTGGGCCCGGCGATGGTGGCGAACGCGATCTCGGTCGAGCCGTACATGTTGTAGATGACCGGACCGAAGTCCTTGAGCGCGCGGCTCGCCAGCTCGGCGCCCAGTTGCGACCCGGAGATGAAGATGATCTTCAGGCTGGACAGGTCGGGCTTCTTGTCCATCTTCTCGATCGCGTCCAGCAGCCGCGACAGCATCACCGGCACGACCACCATCGCCGTCGCCTTGTGCTTCTCGATGTCCTCCAGCACCAGCGGTGGCTTGAACTTGCGCCGCAGCACCAGCGTCGACCCCAGGAACATCGCGATGGTGCCGTGCAGAAAACCCAGCGCGTGGAACATCGGGGCGGGCAGCGAGGTCACCTCGCCCGCCTTGAACGGCACGTGCGACAGGATGCCCCCGATTGGCGCCAGCGTTGGCGGGGTGCTGCGGTTGGCGCCCTTGGGGGTGCCGGTGGTGCCGCTGGTCAGGATGATGATCGACGAGTGCTTGCTCGCCTTCGGGGCGGGCTTGTTGCTGCTGCGCTCGATCAGGTCGGCCAGCGTTTCGTCCTTACTTCCGGACGACTCGTCGCTGTCGGGGTTGGTCCCGAGGGCGCGCAGCTTGCCAAGCTCCGGTTCGGCTTTGCTGACGGCCTTGGTGTACTCGTCGTCGTAGATGATCAGCTTGGCGCCTTCGCGCTCCGACACCTCCTTGATCTGCGGGCCGGAGAACTCGCTGTTGAGCAGGATGATGCGCGCGCCGACCCGCGCGGCGCCGAAGTAGGCGATCAGGAACCAGCGGGTGTTGCGGGCCAGGATGGCGACGCCGTCGCCGCCCTTGACGCCCTTCTCGAGCAGCCCATTGGCCACCGCGTGCGCGGCCTCGTCGAGCTCGCGAAAACTGAATTCGCCGTCTTCGTCGATGCACGCCGCACGGTCCGGATGACGCCGGGCATTGAGCGACGGCAGCATGCCGAACTCGCCCCACTTGTAGATGTCGGCGGCCATCGCGGCGACGTTCTGCGGCGGCTCGATCCGGAATGCACCCGCTTCGAAGATCTTGCGCACGTAGTGCAGTTCGGCCGAACCGCGCTCGAGATACTGCTGAACTTTCGCCACGGTTTGCCCGGGCAGGCCGATGAGGTTAGGCATGACTTCACCATATGTGACGCAGGTCGCAATGGGCCGAGAAAATTTTCCCGGAATTACCATGAACCCCATGACCGCTCCGGTGTCACTCGACGTGGCCGGGCGCGAGGTCACCATCACCCATCCGGACAAAGTGGTCTTCCCCGGCGACGGCGGCGCGGGCCGCCACACCAAGCTCGACCTGGTCCGCTACTACCTATCCGTCGCCGACGGGGCGCTGCGCGGTGTCGCCGGCCGGCCGATGATTCTGAAGCGCTTCGTCAAGGGGATCTCGCAAGAGGCGGTGTTCCAGAAGCGTGCGCCCAAGAACAGGCCGGACTGGGTGGACGTCGCCGAGCTGCGCTACGCGTCGGGCACCTCCGCCGAGGAGGCCGTCATCCACGACGCCGCCGGGCTGGCGTGGGTGATCAATCTGGGCTGCGTGGACCTCAACCCGCATCCGGTGCAAGCCGTCGACCTCGATCACCCCGACGAATTGCGGGTCGACCTGGATCCGATGCCCGGGGTGCCCTGGCAGCGGATCGTCGACGTCGCGCTGGTGGCCCGCGAGGTGCTGGAGGACTACGGGCTGACGGCGTGGCCGAAGACGTCCGGGTCGCGCGGCTTTCACATCTACGCGCGCATCGCCCCCCGCTGGGGCTTCCGTCACGTACGGCTGGCGGCCCAAACCGTGGCCCGGGAGGTGGAGCGCCGGGCGCCCGAGGCGGCGACGAGCCGCTGGTGGAAGGAGGAGCGCGAGGGCGTCTTCGTCGACTTCAACCAGAACGCCAAGGACCGCACGGTCGCGTCGGCCTACTCGGTGCGGGCCACCGCCGATGCCCGGGTGTCGACGCCGCTGCATTGGGACGAGGTCGCCGGCTGTAAGCCCGAGGCGTTCACCATCGCCACCGTGCCGGACCGGCTGGCCGACCTCGGTGATCCGTGGGAGGGCATGGACGACGCCGTCGGCGAGCTGGATCGGTTGCTGATGCTGGCCGAGGAGCTGGGGCCGGCGGAGAAGGCCCCGCGAGGGGCGAAAGGCAGCACGTCGCGCGGCGACGGCCGTCGCCAGTCCTCGAAGCCGCTCATCGAGATCGCCCGCACCAAAACCCGGGACGAGGCGATGGCCGCGCTGGACATCTGGCGCGGCCGCTACCCCGCCGTCGCCGACCGGCTGCACCCGGCCGACGTTCTGGTCGACGGGATGCGCGGGCCGAGCTCGATCTGGTACCGGATCCGGATCAACCTGCAGCACGTGCCGGCCGACCAGCGCCCGCCGCAGGAAGACCTGATCGCCGACTACTCCCCTTGGGAGGGCTACACGCCGCCGGCTTCCAGACGGGGCGCCGCGGATGCGGGACAATCGCCTCATGCAGGCGACTGAGCCGCCCCTGGGTCTGCGGGAGCGCAAGAAGATCAAGACGCGCCAGGCCATCAGGCGCGCGGCGTTCCGCCTGATCGAGCAGAACGGCTACGCCGCCACCACCGTCGAGCAGATCGCAGAGGCCGCCGAGGTGTCGCCCAGCACCTTCTTCCGGTACTTCCCCTCCAAGGAGTCGTTGCTCTTGGCCGACGATCTGGACCCGCTGATATTGGCGGCCTTCGAGTCGGCGCCGCCCGACCTGTCGCTGATCCAGGCGTTCCGCCGGGCCTATCAGGACGTCATGGCGCAGCTTCCCGCCGACCAGCTGGAGTTCGAGAACACCCGGCAGCGGCTGATGTTCTCGATACCGGAACTCAAGGCGGCCATGTACGACGAGTACTACCGCACCGTCAACGTCATGGCCGAAGCGATAAGCCGCCGAATCGGCCGGCCCGCAAGTGATTTCGAGGTCCGGGTGTTCGTCGGTGCGCTGACCGGCGCGATGATGGCCGCCTTCGACAATGCGCCACAGACGGCCGAAACGGTCTATCGGGCGATGGACTTCGTGGATGCCGGAATGCCGCTGGGCTGAGCGGCTAAACCGCGCGGCGCCGCAGGTGAGAGGGCGAAACGCGATACTCTCACGCGATGAGGAATCGGCGAGGATTCTTGCGGCTCGCCGGGGCCGCAGCGGCGGTCGGGGTCGCCGCCGTCTCGCCGGGTTGCTCGTCGCCCAGGCCGTCGCCGGGTTCCGCTCCCCGCGGATCGGTGACGGTCAGCCACCTGTTCGGCCAGACCGTCGTCAAAGAGCCACCCAAGCGCGTCGTCAGCGCCGGCTACACCGAACAAGACGACCTGCTCGCGGTGGGCGTGGTGCCCATCGCGGTCACCAATTGGTTCGGCGATCAACCGTTCGCCGTGTGGCCGTGGGCCCAGCCCAAACTCGGCGACGCACATCCGGTGGTGCTCAACCTCGACAACGGGATTCCGGTCGACCAGATCGCCGGGCTGAAACCCGATCTGATCGTGGCCGTCAACGCCGGGGTGGACGCCGACACCTATCAGAAGCTGTCGGCGATCGCCCCGACCATCGCGCAATCGGACGGCGACGCGTTCTTCGAGCCGTGGAAGGAGCAGGCCACCGCCATCGGGCAGGCGGTGTTCCAGGCCGACCAGATGAGGTCACTGATCGACGCCGTCGACAAACAGTTCGTCGCGGTCGCCCAGAAGTATCCGCAGTGGCAGGCCAAGAAGGCATTGTTGATGCAGGGCACGCTTTTTCAGGGCACGGTGGTCGCAACCACCGCGGGCTGGCGCACGGACTTCCTCAACCAGATGGGCCTCGTCATCGCCGACAGCATCAAACCGTTCGGCACCGATCATCGCGCCGTCATCCCGCGCGACCAGATCAAGACGGTGCTCAATTCCGCCGACGTGGTGATCTGGACGACGGAAAGCCCGGACGACCAAAAGGCGATACTCGCCGACCCCGAGGTGGCGGCTTCGCAGGCGACCGCGCAGAGTCGCCACATCTTCACCACCAAGGACCAGGCCGGGGCGATCGCGTTTTCCTCGCCGCTGAGCTACCCGTTGGTCGCCGACCAACTGCCCCCGCAGATCAGCAAGATCCTGGGTTAGATCCCACTGTTTGAGCGTTTGCTAAGGCACCTCTGGCAGTGCTCGAAAATCCCCCGGCATTCCCTCGACCTGCCCGGATTCCGAGGTTACCGTCGAGTAATGAGCGTGACTGACCTCAGCAGCGGCCTTTCCCGGGGCCTGCCCACGGAGCTGGTCGGCAACACCGTACTCGACTACGGCGACCGAGCTCTGATGGTGCAATGTGGCAGCACCGCAGAGGTATTGGCGTGGGCCGACGCGTTGCGCGCCGCGGCGCTGCCCGGCGTGGTCGACATCGTCCCGGCCGCGCGCACCGTGCTGGTGAAGCTCGACGGCCCGCGTAACCAAGGGGTCATTCGGCGACGCCTGCGCAAGATGCCGGTCACCGCCACCGAGACCGCGCCCGCGGATCGCCGCGCCGACGTGGTGATCGACGTCGTCTACGACGGCCCGGACCTCGCGGAGGTCGCCAGCCACACCGGGCTGTCCACCGCACAGGTGATCAACGCCCACACCTGCACCCTCTGGCGGGTCGGATTCAGCGGATTCGCACCGGGTTTCGCGTACCTGGTGGACGGCGATCCACGCCTGCGGGTACCGCGCCGCTCCGAGCCGCGCACCTCTGTGCCGGCGGGTTCGGTCGCCCTTGCCGGCGAATTCAGCGCGATATACCCACGCCAGTCGCCCGGCGGCTGGCAACTCATCGGCCACACCGACGCGGTGCTGTGGGACCTCGAGCGGCCCAATCCGGCGTTACTGACGCAGGGCATGTGGGTCCAGTTCCGCGCGGCATGACCAGGGAGGGCGCCGTGACAAATCCAGACATCCAGCTCGAAATCCTGCGCACCGGACCGCTGGCCGTCGTCCAGGACCTCGGGCGCGCCGGGCTGGCCCACCTCGGTGTCGGACGCTCCGGGGCCGCCGACCGCCGTTCGCACACACTGGCCAACCGGCTGGTCGCCAACCCCGACGACCGCGCCACCGTGGAGGTGACGTTCGGGGGATTGTGCGCCCGGGTCCGCGGCGGCGACGTCGACATCGCGGTGACGGGCGCCGACACCGACCCCACCGTCGACGGAATCACGTTCGGCACCAACAGCATTCAGCATGTTCGCGACGGTCAGGTGATCTCCCTGGGCGCCCCTCGAGCCGGACTGCGGACCTATCTGGCCGTGCGCGGCGGCATCTGTGTCGAACCGGTCCTGGGCTCGCGCAGCTACGACGTGATGTCCGCGATCGGCCCGTCGCCCCTCGCGGCTGGAGACCGGCTGCCGATCGGCGAGCACACCGACGACTACCCCGAACTCGACCAGGCGCCCGTGGCGGCGATTACCCGGCATCTGGTGGAACTGCGGGTGGTGCCCGGGCCGCGCGACGACTGGTTCGTCGATCCCGACGCACTGGTGCATACGATCTGGATGGCCTCGGACCGCAGCGACCGGGTGGGGATGCGGTTGGAGGGCCGCCCGCTGCAGTATCGCTACCCGGATCGCCAGCTGCCCAGCGAGGGTGCGACCCGGGGCGCAATTCAGGTGCCGCCCAACGGTTTACCGGTGATCCTGGGACCCGATCACCCGGTCACCGGCGGCTACCCCGTCGTCGGCGTGGTGATCGACGAGGACGTCGACAAGGTCGCCCAGGTGCGGCCGGGCCAGTACGTGCGGTTCCACTGGGCGCGGCCCCGCATTCCGGTCGGGGCCGGGGCGCAGGTTAGCTCGGCGGATTGGCAGTTCTCGTAGTACCAGGCTATGGACAGGGCTGGTAGACAAGGGGTGTGACCGCCCAGGTTCACACCGCTCGCCTGGTCCATACCGCCGATCTCGACATCGAGACTCGGCAAGACGTCTGCCAGATGGTCACCACCGCCTTCGCCGGCGACTTCACCGAAAACGATTGGGAGCACGCACTGGGCGGCATGCACGCCCTGATCTGTCGGCACGGCGCGATCATCGCGCACGCCGCGGTGGTGCAGCGGCGACTGCTCTACCGCGGAACCGCGTTGCGCTGCGGCTACGTCGAGGGTGTCGCGGTGCGGGAGGACTGCCGCGGCCAGGGCCTGGTGCACGCGCTGCTGGATGGCGTCGAGCAGGTGGTCCGCGGCGCGTACCAAGTGGGGGCCCTCAGTTCGTCGACCCGGGCGCGCGGGCTCTACGCGGCGCGCGGCTGGTTGCCCTGGCGCGGCCCCACGTCGGTACTGGCCCCGGCCGGACCGACCCGCACACCCGACGACGACGACACGATATTCGTGCTGCCGGTCGGAATCAGTCTGGATACCTCCGCGGACCTGATGTGCGATTGGCGCGCGGGAGACGTGTGGTAACTGCTATTCGGCGAAAGCCCTATAGCACGAAATGTATTGCAGCTCACACCGAATTCCACAGCGCGGCCTGCGTCATAGAGCGTTCGCGAATCCGCTTGTCCTTCAGCGATTTACCAGATAACTGGGATTCAATTGACAGGCGATTTCGGCGGAATCGAGTTGACTGGTTTCCGTCGCGAATGTGAGCATCGAAACCTGCGGCGCACGACGCGGCCGCCTTACCGCGCCAACCCAAATCCCGTCCACGAAAGGCGAATACCGCATGGGCCGCAGCCACCGCATCACGGACTGGGATCCCGAAGACACCGCGGCCTGGGAGGCGGGCGACAACAAAATCGCCCGCCGCAATCTGTTGTGCACGATGGCGGGTGACCACGCCGCGTTTTCCATTTGGTCGCTCTGGTCGGTGATGGCGCTGTTCATGCCCGCGTCCGTGTATGGCTTTTCCGCGGGCGACAAGCTGTTGCTCGGTGCCGTCGCGACGCTGGTCGGAGGTTGCGCTCGCATCCCTTACACCCTGGGCATCGCGTCCTTTGGTGGCCGCAACTGGACGGCCTTTTCCGCTTTCGTGCTGCTGATCCCCACCGTCGGCACCATCGTGCTGCTGGCCAATCCCGGCCTGCCGCTGTGGCCCTATGTCGTGTGCGCCGCGCTGACCGGGCTGGGCGGCGGCAACTACGCGGCCTCGCTGGCCAACGTCAACGCCTTCTACCCCCAGCGCCTCAAGGGCGCCGCGCTCGCGATCAATGCCGGCGTCGGCAACCTCGGCGTCGCGGTGATCCAACTGGTCGGCCTGCTGGTGCTCGCCACGGCCGGTCACCAAGCGCCGTACATCGTGTGCGCGGCGTATCTGGTCCTGCTCGCGATCGTCGGCATCGCGGCCGCGCTGTGGATGGACAACCTCGACCACGGCATCGAGGTGCACACCATGCGCTCGGTCCTCTTCGAACGCGACACCTATGTGATCTCGCTGCTCTACATCTGCACCTTCGGCTCCTGGATCGGGTTCGCCTTCGCGTTCGGCCAGGTACTGCAGGTCAACTTCGTCGCCGGCGGCGAAAGCGCGTCGCACGCATCGCTGCACGCCGCGCAGATCGCTTTCGTCGGACCGCTGCTGGGATCGCTGGCGCGGATTTACGGCGGGAGGCTGGCCGACCGGTTCGGCGGCAGCCGGGTCACCCTCGGCGTCCTCGCCGGCATGATCCTGGGCGCCGGGTTGCTGGTCACCATCAGTACGCTCGACGACCGCAGCGGCCGCGGCGGTCCCTTCGCGATGATCGGCTATGTCGTCGGCTTCGTCGTGCTGTTCATCCTGTCGGGGATGGGCAATGGCTCGGTGTTCAAGATGATCCCGTCGGTCTTCGAGGCGCGCAGTCGCTCGCTCGACGCCGGCGAGGCACAACGCCGGCACTGGTCGCGCGCGATGTCGGGATCGCTGATCGGTTGGTGCGCCGCGGTCGGCGCGCTCGGCGGCGTCGGGATCAACTTGGCGCTGCGCGAGTCCTACCTCCGCAGCGGCACCGAAACGTCGGCGTATTGGTTGTTCCTCGCGTCCTATGTGGTGGCCGCGATCCTGACGTGGACCACCTATGTTCGCCGGCCGGTCAGCGCGCAGAGCGTCGGCGGAGCGGCGCTCGACGCCGAGCCGGCACGGGTGTGACGGTGGTCGCAGCGAGGGCAATGCGTCAGAAATTGTGCGGTAACGCGGCGGAAACGTCCTAGGCATACACAGTTGATATGGCCCAGCAGCCCTCTGCGCCACTGACCGGCTATCGCATCGCGGTGACGTCCGCGCGCCGCGCCGAGGAGCTGTCCGCGCTGCTGCGCCGCAACGGAGCCGAGGTCTTCAGCGCGCCCGCGATCAACATGATCGCACTGCCCGACGACGATGAATTACACGGCAACACCGAGGCGTTGATCGCCAAGCCACCCGACATTCTGGTCGCGCACACCGGCATCGGCATGCGCGGCTGGCTGGCCGCCGCCGAGGGGTGGGGGCTGGGCCATCAGCTCGTCGAGGCGCTGACGTCGGCCCGGATCGTGGCGCGCGGACCGAAGGCGACCGGTGCGCTGCGCGCCGCCGGGCTGCACGAGGAATGGTCGCCGAAATCCGAATCCTCCACCGAGTTGCTGAAATACCTGCTCGAATCCGACATCTCGGGCATGCGGGTGGCGGTCCAACTGCACGGCGCGGCCGACGCCTGGGATCCGTTCCCGGAATTTGTCGGCGGATTGCGTTCGGCGGGCGCGGAAGTGGTGCCCATCCGGGTGTACCGGTGGAAACCGACGCCGTTGGGCGGCGAGTTCGACCAGCTGGTCACCGAGCTTGCGCGACGGCAATTCGATGCCGTCGCGTTCACGTCGGCGCCGGCCGCGGCGGCGGTGCTGGAGCGCAGCCGCGACTTGGACATCGAGGACCAACTGCTGAAGGCCCTGCGCACCGACGTGCACGCGATGTGCGTGGGCCCGGTGACCTCCCAGCCGCTGATGCGACAGGGCGTCCCGACGTCGTCCCCCGAGCGAATGCGGTTGGGGGCCTTGGCCCGCCACATCGCCGAAGAGCTGCCGCTGCTGGGCTCATGCAACGTGAAGGCCGCCGGTCACCGCGTGGATATCCGGGGAACCTGCGCTCTGGTGGACGGTTCGGTCAAATCGCTGTCGGGGTCCGGGATGGCGATCCTTCGTGCGCTGGCGCAACGGCCGGGTGATGTCGTCGCCCGCGACGACCTGTTACGGGTGCTGCCCGGCACCAGCAACGACCCGCACGCCGTGGACACGGCGGTGCTGCGGTTGCGGACCGCCCTGGGCGACAGGAACATTGTCGCGACGGTGGTCAAGCGCGGCTACCGGCTCGCCGTCGACGAACCGGCTGGACTGGCATGAACCTGATACTGACCGCACACGGCACCCGCGCACCGGGCGGCGTCGCGATGATCGGAGACCTTGCGGCGCAAGTGAGTACGCTGCTGGACCGGACGGTGCAGGTGGCGTTCGTCGACGTGTTGGGGCCCACGCCCAGCGAGGTGCTCTCGCAGGCCACAGATGGACGGCGCGCCATTGTGGTGCCGGCGTTTTTGTCTCGCGGATATCACGTGCGCACCGATCTGCCCGCCCACGTGACGGCCAGCGGGCATTCCAACGTCGTCGTCACCCCGGCGCTGGGGCCGAGCGGCGAGATCGCGCGGATTGTCTTTTACCAGCTGATGGAATCGGGTTGGCGTCCCGGCGATTCCGTGATCCTCGGTGCGGCGGGCACCTCCGATTCCCGGGCGCGCGCGGACCTGCACACCACCGCGACATTGTTGTCGGCGCTCACCGGATCACGGGTGACGCTGGGCTTCGCGGCCACCGGCGGTCCCTATGTGCATGAGGCGGTCGAGCACGCTCGCCGCGACGGCGCCCGTCGGATCGCGGTCGCCTCGTACTTGTTGGCCGACGGGCTGTTTCAGCAACGGCTCCGTGATTGCGGCGCCGACGTCGTCAGCCGACCGCTCGGCACCCATCCCGGCCTGGCGCGGTTGATCGCGAACCGATTCCGTAGGGCCGTGCCGCACCCGAGCCAACGGCCGCGGCTGAGGTCGAAATCCGTGGAGCACAAAGCCTTGCACCCGAGGCGCGCCGAGGCTCGCAACGCTTGATCTTTGCTTGCTGACGGGTGATCCTGGCACCATGTCCCGTCGCGAAGAGCCGTCGCGTGGGCTCCTTGACCCGGTCGCCAAGATGCTGCGTTTGCCGTTTGGCACACCGGAGTTCATCGATCGGATCGTCACCGGCGGGGCCAATCAGGTGGGCCGCCGAACGCTGCACATGCTGATCACGACCTGGGATGCCGCCGGCGGCGGCCCGTTCGCTGCGAGCGCGGTCGCGTCGACCGGCATGGCCAAGACCGCCGAAATCGTCCAAGGCATGTTCATCGGCCCGGTTTTCGGACCGCTGCTGAAAATCCTGGGCGCCGACAAGGTCGCCGTGCGGGCGTCGCTGTGCGCGTCCCAGCTGGTCGGCCTGGGCATCCTGCGCTACGGCGTCCGATCCGAGCCGCTGCACTCGATGTCGGTGGACGCGCTCGTTGACGCGATCGGGCCGACGATGCAGCGCTACCTAGTCGGGGATATCGACTAATCGATCAGGGGGTTACGCGCGCGACCTCGATGAGGCGATCGTCCGTGACGCGCACCGGGTACACCGGCACCGAGACCTCCGGGTCGTCCAGGCAAATGCCGTCCTCGAGCGCGAAAGCCTGCTTGAGGATGGGTGATTGGACGGTGGCGCGGCCACCGCGGTCCCCGACGATGCCGCGCGAGATCACCGCCGCGCCGGAGAACGGGTCGACGTTGCCGACCGCGTGCACTGATCCGTCGTCCAGCCGGAACAGCGCCACCTGCGAGCCGTCGTCGAGCAGCACGCCGACACCGCGACCCGGAATGAGGTGGTCGTAGGCGCAGGCGATGGTCCACACCTGAATGTCGTTGAGAAGTGTCATAGTTCCTCCCTCGTCACCCGCGGACCCGCGGCATCCCAATAGGCACTGGTACTTTGCGACCGGCGCGCTCGGTAAACGCCACCGTCGAGTCGACGGCGTCTGGGGCGTTGACGAAGGACACGAACCGCGACATCTTGTCCGGGTCCTCCAGCACGCCTTTCCATTCGCACTTGTAGTTCTGCACGTGCCGCGCCATCGCGGCTTCGAATTCCTCGGCGAGTCCCAGCGAGTCGTCGCACACGACCTCGCGCACGTGATCGAGCCCGCCTTCGAGCGATTCGACCCAGGGCGCGGTGCGCTGCAGCCGGTCGGCGGTGCGGATGTAGTACATCAAGAACCGGTCGATGTAGCGGACTAGCGTCTCGGTGTCGAGGTCGCTGGCCAGCAGCTGCGCATGCCTGGGAGTCATGCCGCCGTTGCCGGCGACGTAAAGGTTCCACCCCTGCTCGGTCGCGATGACGCCGACGTCCTTGCTGCGCGCCTCGGCACACTCGCGCGCGCAACCCGAGACGCCGAGCTTGATCTTGTGCGGCGCCCGCAGGCCCCGGTAGCGCAGCTCGAGGTCGATGGCCAGCTGCACCGAATCCTGCTGCCCGTAACGGCACCAGTCGCTGCCCACGCAACTCTTCACCGTGCGCAGCGCCTTGCCGTAGGCGTGGCCGGATTCCATGCCGCCGTCGACGAGCCGCTTCCAGATCTGCGGCAGCTGATCTACCCGCGCGCCGAACAGATCGATCCGCTGGCCGCCGGTGATCTTGGTGTAGAGCCCGAAGTCCTGGGCGATCTGGCCGATCAGGATCAGATGCTCGGGCTTGATGTCGCCGCCGGGGACCCGCGGCACCACCGAGTAGCTACCGTTCTTCTGAATGTTGGCCAGGAAGTGGTCGTTCGAATCTTGCAGCGACGCCTGCTCGCCATCGAGGATGTGCTCGGAGCCGGTCGAAGCGAGGATGGACGCGACCACGGGCTTGCAGATGTCGCAACCCTTTCCGCGACCGAAGCGCTCCAGCAGGCCCGAGAAGGTCCTGATCTCGGTGGCGGAGATGATCTCGAAAAGTTCGGCACGCGACTGGCTGAAGTGTTCGCACAGCGCCTTGGACTGTTCCACGCCCTCGGCTTCCAACAGCTGCTTGAGCAGCGGCACGCACGACCCGCACGAGGTGCCGGCCGCGGTGCACGACTTCAGCGACGGAACATCGGCGCAGCCGTCGGCGATCGCGCACTTCAGCTCGCCCTTGGTGACGTTGTTGCACGAGCAGATCTGCGCCGCGTCCGGCAGCGCCCCGACCCCCAAAGCCGAAGCGCCCCCGGCGGATTGCGCCGGGGCGATCAGTGCCAGCGGGTCCCCGGGCAGCTCGCTACCGACCATCGGCCGCAACACGCCGTACGACGAGGCATCGCCCACCAGCACCCCGCCCAGCAGGGTTTTGGCGTCGTCGGAGAGCACCAGTTTGGCGTACGTCTGATTCACCGCGTCGTTGATGGCGACCTCGAGGCAGTTCTCGGTCGTCCCCATGGCGTCACCGAAGCTGGCGACGTCGACACCCAGCAGCTTGAGCTTGGTCGACAGGTCCGCATCGGGAAACTCCGCGGCGCCGTCCAGCAGCCGGTCCACCACAACCTCGGCGGAGGTGTAGCCGGGGCCCACCAGGCCGTAGCAGCGCCCCTCGATCGCGGCGACCTCACCGATGGCGTATATGTCGGGATCGCTTGTCTGGCAAGACAAATCGGTCATCACGCCGCCCCGCTCGGCGATCGTCAGCCCGGCGGCCCTGGCCAACTCGTCGCGGGGCCGGATGCCGGCCGCGAAGATCACCACGCCAGCGTCGATGACGTCGCCGTCGCTCAGGCGTACCCGCACCGAGGTCGAGCCGTCCGGATGCTGGATGTCTTCGATCGAGTCGGTGCCCGTGCCGACGTGTACCGCGATCCCAAGCTCGGTGATCATCCGGGCCAGCAGCGCGCCACCGGCCTCGTCGATCTGTTGAGCCATCAGTCGCGGCATCATCTCGATGACGTGTGTCTGCAACCCGAACTGGCGCAGCGCATTCGCGGCCTCGAGTCCCAGCAGGCCGCCGCCGATCACAACGCCGGCCAGGTTGTGAGCGCAGTCACGGGCGCGCTCGGCGCCGGCGCGGATGGCGTCGAGGTCGTCGAGGGTGCGGTAGACGTGGCACGCGGGCAGGTCGTGACCCGGCACCGGCGGCACGAAGGCGAACGAGCCGGTGGCCAGCACCAGGGCGTCGTAGCTGTGCCGTTGGCCGTCCGCGGTGATCACCGACTTTGTCGCGCGGTCGATTTCGGTCACGCGCGTGTTCAGCAACAGGCGCACCCGCTCGTCGCCGGAGTAGTCGTTACCGGGCAGGGCCAGCAGGCCGCGGTCCCAGCTTTCGGTGTACGACGTCAGGCCGACACGGTCGTAGGCCGCATCGGCCTCCTCGGCCAAAACCGTAACCCGCCAAGACCCGTCGGCGTCGCGGGCGCGGAGCGCCTCGACGAAGCGGTGCCCCACCATGCCGTGCCCGACCACGATGATGTGGCGCGCGGCACAGGGTGCGGACGGGGTTCCGACGGAAGCCATGCCAAGAGAGTAGAAGCGAGAAATTAAGGAAACGTCGCTCAATGTGACACTCGTATGACGGCCACCTCACACCTCACGCGCGCCGTTGTGAATGTGTTCTCTCACGGTGAACGGCCAGGTGGAACTTTAGCGTGACCGACTCAAGTTTGTACTAGTAGCCGGCCGGCAAGGCGCCGGTCACAGCAAACTCACAACAGAGCTCAAGGAGACGGACATGAGTAACCTCGCATTGTGGTCGCGACCGGCCTGGGACACCGACCGGTGGCTGCGTGACTTTTTCGGTCCCGCCGCGACGGCGGACTGGTTCAAGCCGGTAACCAGTGGCTTTACACCCGCTGCGGAGATCGTCAAGGAGGGCAACGACGCGGTGGTGCGTCTGGAACTGCCCGGTGTCGACGTCGAGAAGGACGTCAACGTCGAGGTGGAGAATGGCCACTTGGTCATCCATGGCGAACACCGTGACGAGCGCTCCGAGGAGGAGAACGGCCGCACGTTGCGTGAGATTCGTTACGGTTCGTTCCGCCGGTCGTTCCGGCTGCCCGGCCACGTCACCAGCGAGGCCGTCGCGGCTTCGTATGACGCCGGCGTGCTGACGGTCCGGGTCACCGGCGCCTACGCGGGGGCCCAGCCGCAGCGCATCGCGATCAGCAAGTAATTCCGGCAATCAAGAGTGAATCCGGCGGGGCCGCAACGGCTTCGCCGGATTCACCGTTTCCGGAGAACACCAAAACGTTTGATCGACAACGGTTTCCGTTGCCGGGTCAACCCCAGCGGGCGAGCAACTCGCGCGCCCGGCCCGCGAGCGCGGCCTGCAGGAACGGGCCGAAGCTGATCCGGCCGACGCCCGGCGGGCCGAATGACGCCGGGTCATCCTGGTCGGGCAGCGCGATCGCGTTGATCGGCAGCGGCAACTCGGTGGCCAAGCGCCGCAACGTCTCCGGGTCGTGACGCCCCACCGGGTAGAGGACATCGGCACCCGCGGCGGCGGCCTCGGTCAGCCGTGCCACGGCCCGGTCGACGCGGTCGGCGTCGTCGCCGTCCTTGCGCAGGAAGAGATCGGTGCGGGCGTTGATCACCATATGGACGCCGGCCGCGTCGGCGGCCGACCGCAGCGCACCCACCAGTTCGGCGTGCTCGGCGGCGGACCGCAGCCGCTTGCCCTCGGAGTGCACGGTGTCCTCGATGTTCAGTCCGACGGCGCCCACGCTGAGCAGGCCCTCGATCAGCCGCCCGGCCGGCTGGCCGTAGCCGGACTCGATGTCCACCGATACCGGGGCGTCGACGGCCGCGGTGATCTGGGCGACCCGGGCCAGGACGTCGTCGAACGACATGCCCTCGCCGTCGGGTTTGCCGATCGAGTCCGCGAGCGGATGGCTGCCCACGGTCAGCGCGACGAATCCGGCGTCCGTGGCGAGGCGCGCCGACCAGGCGTCCCACACCGTCGGAAGGATGACCGGGTCGCCCGGCCGATGCAGTTCGAGCAGCGCTGCGGCGCGGCGCACCAGTGCGGTCTGACCTGTCATGGTGTTTGCCCCCTGGGGCGTGCGGAGTGACCTGCCTCACGCGCGGTCGGTGGGGTGGATAGTATCGGGAGCGTACTGTGATCCGTAACACCCTTCTGCCCTAGGAGATCCGTTGTCGAGCCCCGCTGACACCACCGAACTCGCCGAACTGCACGACCTCATCGGCGGTTTGCGGCGGTGCGTCAGCTCCCTGAAGGCGCGCTATGGCGACAGCCCGGCGCTGCGCCGCATCGTGATCGACGCCGACCGGATCCTGTCCGACATCGAACTGCTCGATACCGACGTCTCCGAATTGGATTTGGCTCGCGCCACGGTGCAGCAGTCCGGCGAGAAGATCACCATTCCCGACACCCAGTACGACACCGACTTCTGGCGCGATGTCGACGACGAGGGTGTCGGGGGTCACAGCAGGTCCTGACAACCAAGCCCCCCGTAAAAGGGAGGGCTCTCTCTGTGTACCCTTCGACCAGACAGCCCGTTCGAAGAGGAACACTAGATGAGCGCACCAACGGCGAACCGTCCTGCGTCCGGCGTTTTCTCAGCCACCCGCGCGCAATTGCCCGAAAGGACACTTCGCACCGACCGCTGGTGGCAGCCGCCGCTGGTGACCAACCTCGGTCTGTTGGCGTTCATCCTCTACGCGACCACCCGCGCTTTCTGGGGCAATAGCTATTGGGTGGACAAATACCACTACCTGACGCCGTTCTACTCGCCGTGCGTCAGCGCGTCCTGCGAGCCGGGTGCCAGCCATCTGGGCGTCTGGTTCGGCCATTTCCCGTGGTGGATTCCGTTGGGAATGCTGGTATTACCGTTCCTCCTCGGGTTCCGGATCACCTGCTACTACTACCGGAAGGCCTACTACCGCTCGGTGTGGCAGTCGCCCACGGCATGCGCGGTGCCCGAACCGCGGGCCCACTACACCGGTGAGACCCGGCTCCCGCTGATCATTCAGAACAGCCACCGCTACTTCTTCTATGTCGCGCTGGTGGTCTCGTTGATCAACACCTACGACGCGATCATGGCGTTCCACTCCCCCTCCGGATTCGGATTCGGTTTGGGCAACGTCATTCTGGTGACCAACGTGCTGCTGCTCTGGGCCTACACCGTGTCCTGCCATTCGTGCCGGCACGTCACCGGCGGGCGGCTCAAGCATTTCTCCAAACACCCGGTGCGGTACTGGATCTGGACACAGGTCAGCAAGCTGAACACCCGGCACATGCAATTCGCATGGATCACGCTGGGGACGCTGGCGCTCACCGACTTCTACATCATGCTGGTGGCCAGCGGCACCATCACCGACTTGAGATTTGTTGGCTGATAAGCCAATTCGCCGATTACTAGATTAGAAAAGCTGAGCGAGGTTTCATGACTGAGGTCGAGCGGCACAACTACGACGTCGTCGTCATTGGTGCCGGCGGCGCGGGTCTGCGCGCGGTCATCGAGGCGCGCGAGCGTGGCCTCAAGGTCGCGGTGGTGAGCAAATCCCTGTTCGGCAAGGCCCACACCGTGATGGCCGAGGGTGGCTGCGCGGCGTCCATGGGCAACACCAATCCCAAGGACAATTGGAAGACCCACTTCGGCGACACCATGCGCGGCGGGAAGTTCCTCAACAACTGGCGGATGGCAGAGCTGCACGCCAAGGAGGCACCCGACCGGGTCTGGGAGCTGGAGACCTACGGCGCGCTGTTCGACCGCACGAAGGACGGAAAGATCAGCCAGCGCAACTTCGGCGGCCACACCTACCCCCGGCTGGCACACGTCGGCGACCGCACCGGCCTCGAGCTGATCCGCACGATGCAGCAGAAGATCGTCTCGCTGCAGCAGGAGGATTACGCCGAACTCGGTGACTACGAGGCGCGGATCAAGGTGTTCGCCGAGTGCACGATCACCGAGCTACTCAAAGACGGCGACGTGATCTCCGGGGCCTTCGGTTACTGGCGCGAAAGCGGGCGGTTCGTCGTGTTCGAGGCCCCGGCCGTGGTGCTGGCCACCGGCGGAATCGGCAAGTCGTTCAAGGTGACCTCGAACTCCTGGGAGTACACCGGTGACGGCCATGCGCTGGCGCTCCGGGCCGGCGCGTCGCTGATCAACATGGAGTTCGTGCAATTCCACCCGACGGGCATGGTGTGGCCGCCGAGTGTGAAGGGGATCCTGGTCACCGAAGGCGTCCGCGGTGACGGCGGCGTGCTGAAGAGCTCCGACGGCAAGCGGTTCATGTTCGAATACATCCCGCCGGTGTTCAAGGGCCAGTACGCCGAAACCGAGCAAGAGGCCGACCAGTGGCTCAAGGACAACGACTCGGCCCGTCGTACCCCCGATCTGTTGCCCCGCGACGAGGTCGCGCGCGCGATCAACTCGGAGGTCAAAGCCGGCCGCGGCACCCCGCATGGCGGGGTCTACCTCGACATCGCATCCCGGCTCACGCCCGAGGAGATCAAGCGACGGCTGCCGTCGATGTATCACCAGTTCAAGGAGCTGGCCGGGGTCGACATCACCAAGGAGGCAATGGAAGTCGGGCCGACCTGTCACTACGTGATGGGCGGTGTCGAGGTCGACGCCGACACCGGTGCGGCCACGGTCCCCGGGCTGTTCGCCGCCGGCGAGTGCTCCGGCGGCATGCACGGCTCCAACCGGCTGGGCGGTAACTCGCTGTCGGACTTGCTGGTGTTCGGCCGCCGCGCTGGCCTCGGCGCCGCTGACTACGCGCGGGCGCTCAGCAGCCGCCCGGCCGTCTCCGACGAGGCGATCGAGGCGGCCGCGAAAAGGGCGCTGGCCCCGTTCGCGGGACCGACGAATGGCGCCGCCGCCGAGAACCCCTACACGCTGCAGCTCGAACTGCAGCAGTCGATGAACGACCTGGTGGGCATCATCCGCAAGGAGAACGAAATCTCCCAGGCGCTCGAGCGGCTCGCCAAGCTTCGCGAGCGGTTCAAGAACCTGCACGTGGAAGGCCACCGCCAGTACAACCCGGGCTGGAATCTGGCCATCGACCTGCGCAACATGTTGCTGGTCAGCGAGTGCGTCGCGAAGGCCGCACTGGCGCGCACCGAGAGCCGCGGCGGGCACACCCGCGACGACCACCCGTCGATGGACGCGTCCTGGCGCAAGGTGTTGCTGGTCTGCCGCGCGGCTGGCGGGGATGCGGTGATTCCCGACATCGAGATCACCCGCGAAGACCAGGTTCCGATGCGGGCCGATCTGCTGGAGCTCTTCGAGATCTCCGAGCTGGAGAAGTACTTCACCGACGACGAGCTGGCCGAGCACCCAGGACGGAGAGGCGAATGACCTACAACGCGACCATGCAGGTGTGGCGCGGCGACGAGGCCGGCGGCGAGCTGCAGGACTTCACGGTTGAGGTCAACGAGGGCGAGGTGGTGCTCGACATCATCCATCGCCTGCAGCAGACCCAGACACCCGACCTCGCGGTGCGGTGGAATTGCAAGGCGGGCAAGTGCGGTTCCTGCTCCGCGGAGATCAACGGCAAGCCGCGGCTGATGTGCATGACCCGGATGTCCACGTTCGCCGAGGACGAGGTCGTGACCGTCACGCCGCTGCGGACCTTCCCGGTGATTCGTGATCTTGTCGCCGATGTCTCGTTCAACTACGAAAAGGCCCGCGAGATCCCGTCTTTCGCGCCACCCAAGGAACTGCAGCCCGGCGAGTACCGGATGGCGCAAGTCGACGTGCAGCGCTCGCAGGAATTCCGCAAGTGCATCGAATGCTTTCTGTGCCAGAACGTCTGCCACGTGGTCCGCGACCACGAAGAAAACAAGGAGGCGTTCGCCGGGCCGCGCTTCTTGATGCGGATCGCCGAGCTGGAAATGCATCCGCTGGACACCCGGGACCGCCGCAACGACGCGCAGCAGGAGCACGGTTTGGGCTACTGCAACATCACCAAGTGCTGCACCGAGGTGTGCCCGGAAAACATCAAGATCACCGACAACGCGCTGATCCCGATGAAGGAACGCGTCGTCGACCGCAAGTACGACCCAGTGGTGTGGTTGGGCAACAAGCTGTTTCGCCGCTGAGCGGTGTCAGGCGCCGAGACGCCGGAATCCGCTGCGGTGGAACACAATCGGCGCCACCGCGGCATCCACCGTCACCTCGCTGACGCGAAGCACCACAATGGTGTGATCCCCGGCCGGGATCATCTGCTCGATCGCGCTCTCCAGCCATAGGCCGGTGCCCTTGATGAAGACCGCGCCGGTGGTGGTGGACACCGTCTCCAGTCCCGCGAACCTGTCGCCGGTCTTGGCGGCCAAGGCACGCGCGGCCTCGTCATGGGCTTCACCGAGCACGCTGATGCCCAACCTCGGCAGGTCCTTGAGCTTGGGCCACGTCGTCGACGTGTTCTGCACACAGAACGACACCAGTGGCGGTTCCAGCGAGACGGGGACAAAGGTACTGGCCGCCAGCCCTTCCCGGGTTCCGTTGATCTCGGCGGCAATGGCCACGACACCGGACGGAAAATGCCCGAAGGCCTCACGAAGTGAGGACGGGGTCAGCTTCTTCGTTGAGTTCACCGGTGTTGATTCGCCCCTTGAGCCGACGACGGATTTCTCCTATCCGACCCTACTGGACGAGTATCCGTGCGCGTCAGCCACATCCGGGTGCGCCCGCAGCCTGCTCTTCCAGGCGTTGCGGCCGTAAACAGCGAAGATCGGATCCGTCGGGTCCGCGGTCGGGGACCAGCGCGCGTCGGTGCGCGCCGCGAGTTCGGGGGGTAGCGACAACACCGGTATCTGCGCATCGAGTCGCGGATTGAAGAAGAACGGCACCGAGATCCGCTCGGCCGCCGCCCCGCGCAGACTGACCCGGTGCTCGGTGGCGCGCAGGTAGCCGCCCGTGGCGACCTCGAGTAGCTCGCCGATGTTGACGATGAACGCACCCTCGAGCGGTGGCACGTCGACCCAGCCGTCGTCGGGGTGTGTCCCCCGCCCGCGCCGCACCTGCAAGCCCGCGCTGCCCGGCTCGGCCAGCAGCAGCGTCAGCACCCCGGCGTCTCGGTGCGCACCCACGCCCTGCGGGCTGGACGCCCGGGCCGGATACCGAATGATCTTGATCAGCGTGGCCGGCGTTTCGGCGAAGGCCGCGTCGAACGCGTCCGGCTGGCTGCCCAGCGAGGCCGCCCAGTGCCGGAGCAGCGTGCGCGCGACCGAGGACAGTGCGGCGTCCCACTCGTCGACGATCCCGGGCAACTCGGGCAGCCCGGCGGGCCACTGGTTCGGGCCCTGCAACCACAGGTAGTCCGGCTTCCCCGGTCCTCCGATCGACGGGCGTTCCGGCCCGATGTCGATCTGCTCGCGCCAGTCCACCTCGCCGCGGGTCAGCTCGCCGCCCAGCCGGGTGTAGCCGCGGAAATGGGGGCTGCGCACCATCGCCACGGCGTCCTTGTCGGCCTGCGGCAGGGCGAACAGCTTGCGGGCGGCGTCGAGTACCCGGCGCGTCAGCGTCTGCGGCACGCCATGGCCGAGCAGATAGCAGAACCCCACCTCGTGGGCGGCCTCGCGGAGGCTGCTGCGGACTTGGCCGGAAGTGTGTCGCAGGTCCACCACGGGCACCGCCGTGGCGCGTCCCACACTGGTCATCAGTCCACCATAACCGCAGGTAGAAGGGCCACCGCAACGCTTCCCAACCAGTTGGTTAATTAGATGATGAAATCTAGCTCACACTCGCTTGCATCGGGCCGCCCAACCGCTATAGTTTGGCTGTGTTACTGGTGGGTAACTTAGACCTAGTACCCAACCACAAGTGGCATTCTCAACGAGGAGGAACGTAGTGAGCCACTACAAGAGCAACGTCCGTGACCAGGTATTCAACCTGTTCGAAGTGTTGGGCGTTGACAAGGCATTAGGCCAAGGCGAGTACGGCGACATTGACGCCGAAACCGCCCAGGAAATGCTCAACGAGATCAGCCGGCTGGCCGAGGGGCCCATCGCGGAGTCGTTCGTCGAGGGTGACCGAAACCCGCCGGTGTTCGACCCCGCTACGCACTCCGTGACGCTTCCGGAATCCTTCAAGAAGTCAGTCCACGCGGTTCTGGAAGCCGGTTGGGACAAGGTCGGCCTCGACGAGGCCCTCGGCGGCACCCCGCTGCCCAAGCCGCTGCTGTGGGCGCTGCACGAGCACCTGCTGGGCGCCAACCCGGCGGTGTGGATGTACGCCGGCGGCGCGGGTTTCGCCCAGATCCTGTACCACCTCGGCACCGAGGAGCAGAAGAAGTGGGCCGTGATCGCCGCCGAGCGTGGCTGGGGCTCCACGATGGTGCTCACCGAGCCGGACGCCGGTTCGGATGTGGGCGCCGGACGGACCAAGGCAATACAGCAAGAGGACGGCTCCTGGCACATCGAGGGCGTCAAGCGCTTCATCACCTCGGGTGACTCCGGCGACCTCTTCGAAAACATCTTCCACCTGGTGCTGGCCCGCCCCGAGGGCGCCGGTCCCGGCACCAAGGGCCTGTCGCTGTTCTTTGTGCCCAAGTTCCTGTTCGACTTCGAGACCGGTGAGATCGGCGAGCGTAACGGCGTGTTCGTCACCAACGTCGAGCACAAGATGGGTCTGAAGGTTTCGGCGACCTGTGAACTGTCGCTGGGGCAGCACGACGTGCCCGCCAAGGGCTGGCTGGTCGGCGAGGTGCACAACGGCATCGCGCAGATGTTCGAGGTCATCGAGCAGGCCCGGATGATGGTGGGCACCAAGGCGATTGCCACCCTGTCGACCGGTTACCTCAACGCGCTGGAGTACGCCAAGTCGCGCGTGCAGGGCGCGGATCTGACCCAGATGACCGACAAGACCGCGCCGCGCGTGACCATCACGCACCACCCCGACGTGCGCCGGTCGCTGATGACCCAGAAGGCCTACGCCGAGGGTCTGCGCGCGCTGTACCTCTACACCGCGACGTTCCAGGACGCGGCGGTCGCCGAGGCGCTGCACGGCGTGGACGCCGACCTGGCCGTCAAGATCAACGATCTGATGCTGCCGGTCGTCAAGGGCGTCGGCTCCGAGCAGGCCTACGCGAAGCTGACCGAGAGCCTGCAGACGTTCGGTGGGTCCGGCTTCCTGCAGGACTACCCGATCGAGCAGTACATCCGCGACGCCAAGATCGACTCCCTCTACGAGGGCACCACCGCCATCCAGGCGCAGGACTTCTTCTTCCGCAAGATCGTCCGCGACAAGGGTGTGGCGCTGGCCCACGTGTCGGCCGAGATCCAGAAGTTCGTCGACAGCGAGTCCGGCAACGGCCGGCTGAAGACCGAGCGCGAGCTCCTCGGCAAGGCCCTGGCCGATGTCCAGGCCATGGCGGCCAGCCTCACCGGCTACCTGATGGCCGCCCAGGAGGACGTCACCAGCCTCTACAAGGTGGGCCTGGGCTCGGTGCGGTTCCTGATGAGCGTCGGTGACCTGATCATCGGCTGGTTGCTGCAGCGGCACGCCGCGGTGGCCCTGGCCGCGCTCGACGCCGGCGCCAGCGGTGCCGACCGGTCCTTCTACGAGGGCAAGATCGCGGTGGCCGCGTTCTTCGCGAAGAACTTCCTGCCGCTGTTGGCCAGCACCCGCGAGGTGATCGAGACGCTGGACAACGACATCATGGAGCTCGACGAGGCAGCCTTCTAGGTCGCTTCATACAAGGTCCCCCGTTTCCACAGCGAAGCGGGGGATCTTGCGTTTGGGGGTGGTTTGTTCGGGGCGCACGAAAAAGGCCGCCGCTGGATCCCCTCACTCCAGCGGCGGCCCATTTCGTACGCCCGTCGTGCGTCTCTGACCGGCGGTCGCCTATGGGATACCCCGTGTTGCCGTCGGGGTCGGGGGGTCAGACCACAACACGGGGTTATCCGGCACATCGGATACCCAGGCGATTGCGTTACTAATCGACTGTGACCAAAATCATTTGCCCTGGCAGCCGCGCTAGAGCCCGGCGCCGGGTTTAGGAGCGGTCAGGCCTCCAGAATCGCGGCCACGCCCTGGCCGCCGGCCGCACAGATCGAAATCAGCGCCCTTGCCGGCCCGCCGCCGTCCGCCTTCTTCTCGGCGAGCTGCTTGGCCGCCTGCGCGAGAATCCGCCCACCCGTGGCCGCGAACGGGTGGCCCGCGGCCAGCGACGAGCCGTTGACATTGAGCTTGGAGCGATCGATTGACCCCAGCGCGGCGTCGAGGCCCAGCCGCTCCTTGCAGTACTCCTCGGACTCCCACGCGCCCAGATGCGTCAGCACCACCGAGGCGAACGCCTCATGGATTTCGTAGAAGTCGAAGTCCTGCAGGCTGAGACCGTTTCTCGCCAGCAGCCGCGGCACCGCGTACGTCGGGGCCATCAGCAGGCCGTCGCGCCCGTTGACGTAGTCGACGGCGGCGGTCTCGGCGTCCACCAGATAGGCCAGCGGCGCCAACGAATGTTCCTCGGCCCACTGTTCGCTGGCCAGCAGGGCCACCGAGGCGCCGTCGGTCAGCGGGGTCGAATTGCCCGCCGTCATCGTCGCGTCTCCGGCCTTGACCCCGAAAACCGGCCGCAGCGTGGCCAGCTTCTCGACGTTGGCCTCGGGCCGCAGGTTGTCGTCGCGGTACAACCCGAGAAACGGCGTGACGAGGTCGTCGAAGAAACCGCGGTCGTAGGCGTCGGACATTTTGCGATGGCTGGCGACCGCGAGCTCGTCCTGGTCGACGCGCTTGATCCCCATTTGCTTGGCGGTGATGGCGGCGTGCTCGCCCATCGACAGCCCGGTGCGCGGCTCGCTGTTGGCGGGGATTTCGATGCCCAGGGTGGCCGGCAGCGTGCCCACCAGCTTCAGCCGCTGGACATTGGACTTGGACCGGCGCAACTTCAGCAGAGTGCGACGCAGGTTGTCGCCCAGGCCGATCGGCGGGTCGGAGGTGGTGTCCACGCCACCCGCGGCGGCGACGTCGTATCGGCCCGCCGCGATGCCGTCGGCGTCGGCGATCGCCGCCTGCAGGCCGGTACCGCAGGCCTGTTGGATATCGAACGCGGGGGTATACGACGACAGCTCGGAACCAAGCACGCATTCGCGGGTCAGGTTGAAGTCGCGGCTGTGCTTGAGCACCGCGCCGCCGACCACCACGCCCAGCCGCTGGCCGCCCAGCCCGAACCGGTCCACCAGCCCACCCAGGGCGGCGGTGAACATGTCCTGGTTGGACGCCTCGGCGTAGGCGCCGTCCGATCTCGCGAACGGGATGCGATTGCCGCCCAGCACGGCGACTTTCCGCCTGGCGGGCTTGGATTCAGAGCTTGCAGAGGCCACGTTTATCTCCGGTTATCAGTTTGGGGTCGGCCATTTAGGGCCATCCTACCCACTGTTCTTACTCTCCTTACTCTGCAGTAAGTTCGTCCTCGATACCGTTGGCCTAGACGGCACAGGTCGACCTAGAAAGAAAGCGGAAGGCAGCTCAGTGGCTCCCAATCGTTCGTCCGATCTGTTCTCGCAGATTGTCAATTCCGGACCCGGATCGTTTGTGGCGAAGCAACTCGGCGTCCCGCAACCCGAGACCCTGCGCCGGTACTCCGCCGGTGATCCGCCGTTGGCCGGCGCCCTGCTGATCGGGGGTGCGGGCAGGGTGGTCGAGCCGGCGCGTGCGGCGCTGGAAAGGGACTACGACCTGGTTGGCAACAACCTGGGCGGCCGCTGGGCCGACCAGTTCGGCGGGCTGGTTTTCGACGCCACCGGAATCACCACGCCGGCCGGACTCAAGGCGCTGCACGACTTCTTCACCCCGCTGCTGCGCAACCTGGGTCACTGCGCGCGCGTCGTAGTCGTCGGCACCACGCCCGACCTGGCGGGAAGCACCGACGAGCGGATCGCGCAGCGCGCCCTGGAGGGCTTCACCCGCTCGCTGGGCAAGGAGGTGCGCAACGGAACGACGGTCGCGCTGGTGTACCTGTCGCCGGACGCCAAGCCGGCCGCGACGGGCCTGGAATCCACGCTGCGGTTCCTGCTGTCGGCCAAGTCGGCGTACGTCGACGGGCAGGTCTTCTACATCGGCGCGGCCGACTCCACGCCGCCGGCTGACTGGGACCGGCCGCTGGACGGCAAGGTCGCGATCGTCACCGGCGCGGCCCGCGGGATCGGCGCCTGCATTGCCGAGGTGTTCGCCCGCGACGGCGCCCGCGTCGTCGCGATCGACGTGGAGTCCGCCGCCGAGGCCCTTGCCGAAACCGCCAGCCGCGTCGGGGGCACCGCGCTGTGGCTCGACGTCACCGCCGACGACGCGGTCGACAAGATCACCGAGCACCTGCGCGACCACTACGCCGGGCACGCCGACGTCCTGGTCAACAACGCCGGAATCACCCGAGACAAACTGTTGGCCAACATGGACGATGCCCGCTGGGATGCGGTCCTGGCCGTCAATCTTCTTGCCCCGCAACGGCTTACCGAAGGACTGGTCGGCAACGGCAGCATCGGCGAAGGGGGTCGGGTAGTCGGCCTGTCATCGATGGCCGGCATCGCCGGCAACCGCGGGCAGACGAACTACGCCACCACCAAGGCCGGGATGATCGGGCTCACCCAGGCGCTGGCTCCGGGACTCTACGACAAGGGCATCACTATCAACGCCGTCGCACCGGGATTCATCGAAACCCAGATGACGGCCGCCATCCCGCTGGCCACCCGCGAGGTGGGCCGCCGGATGAACTCGCTGCTGCAGGGCGGCCAGCCCGTCGACGTCGCCGAGACCATCGCCTACTTCGCCAGCCCGGCGTCAAACGCGGTGACCGGCAACGTGATTCGGGTCTGCGGCCAGGCGATGCTGGGCGCATAGGTTCGAGGGGAACGCGATGAATCAGCCAAGCGGCCTAAAGAACCTGCTGCGCGCCGCCGCTGGGGCGCTACCGTTGGTGCCCCGGTCCGACCAGTTGCCCAGCCGCACGGTGACCGTCGAAGAATTGCCGATCGACCAGACCAACGTGGCCGAGTACGCGTCGCTCGCCGGCCTGCGCTACGGCAACAACGTGCCGCTGACCTATCCGTTCGCGCTGACCTTTCCCGCCATGATGTCGCTGGTGACCGGGTTCGACTTCCCCTTCGCCGCAATGGGATCGGTGCACACCGAGAACCACATCACGCAGTACCGGCCGATCGCGGTCACCGATACCGTGGGCGTGCGCGTGCACGCCGAGAACCTCCGCGAACACCGCAAGGGCCTGCTGGTCGACCTGGTGACCGACGTCAGCGTCGGCAACGAGACCGCGTGGCACCAGGTGACGACCTTCCTGCACCAGCAGCGCACCAGCCTGTCCGACGAGCCCAAGCCGCCCCCGCAGAAGCAGCCCAAGCTGCCCCCGCCGAGCACGGTGCTGCGCATTACCCCGGGCCAGATCCGGCGCTACGCCGTCGTCGGCGGGGATCACAACCCGATCCACACCAATCCGGTCGCCGCCAAGCTGTTCGGATTCCCGACGGTCATCGCGCACGGGATGTTCACTGCGGCAGCGGTATTGGCCAACATCGAAGGCATGCTTCCCGACGCCGTGACGTACTCGGTGCGGTTCGGCAAGCCAGTGCTGCTGCCCGCCACCACGGGCCTTTACATCGACAGGGGCGACGACGGCGGCTGGGATCTTTCGCTGCGCAACATCGCCAAGGGATATCCGCATCTGACCGGAACGGTCCGCGCGCTCTAGCCCGCGTGCGTCGAGCTAGATCTATCAGGGCCTAACACAAGCACTTTCAGCCCATGCGCGCCGCAGGCGGTCAGCAGGAAAACGAGGAACAGCCAGAGCGGGGGCCGCGCGAGTTCCCAGACGAAGATCGCGGCCCAGATCGGCGAGCCCTGGGTAACGGCGAGCACGCCCGCGGCGCCGCTCAGCGAGACCGCCGGCACATGCAAGTGCGTGCCGGCCAGCCAATTGACCGTCAGCACCAGGACCGCCCCCGCCGCCGCGCCGGTCGCCAGCGACGGGGTGAGCATTCCGCCGGCGCCGCCGGCGCGCAGGTACAGCGCGGTCAGCAGCGGTTTCAGGACCAGGATGACGGCGGCCGCCGATAGCGTCATCCCGCTGGCCAGGCTGACCGTCAGGATGCTTCGGCCGTTGCCGGGCAGCTCGGGCCACCAATGCGAGCAGATGCCCGTCGCCAGGCCCGCGGCGGCGAGGGCCGGGACGAGCACCCAGGTCCGCATCAGGCGGGCCGGGCGCGCGGCGGCCATGAGCCGGTTGAACGCTAGCCCGACCACCAGGGCCAGCGGCGCCAACGCCAGGCCGTGCGCGGTAACGAGATACGTCGACTCGCCGACCGGCCACTTGAGGTCGGGTTGATCGCCCGTGAGGGCCGAGCCGATCGCGACCGCGAGGCTGGACGACAGCAGCGCGGCGCCCAGCGCTCGCGGATGCCAGGTGTTGAGCATGATCCGCGCCGAGAACAGCGCGCCGGCCAGCGGAACGGCGTAGACGGCGCCCAGCCCCGCACCGGCGGCGCATGCGAGCAGGATCTCGCGGTCGCGGGCCGACAGCCGCTTCAGCCATTCGGTGCCCAAATCGCCTAGGGCAGCGGCAAATTGGCGCGGTGCCCCCTCCCGGCCGAGGGATGCCCCGGAGCCGACCAGCAGCACCTGCAGGATGGCATCGACGCTCCACGACAGCCGCGGAATCCGGCCGCCGCTCGCGATGGTTTCCGCCAGCGGCGGCACCTCGCTTCGGCGCCGCAGGATCCACCAGCCCACTGCCGCCAGCGCGCCGCCGACCATCGGCCCGACCGCGCGACGAACGGGGCTGCTGCCCGTGATGCCGGCCAGCAGCGTGCCGAAGCTGTAGTGGTAGGTGATGTGCTCGACGAAACGCAACACCTCCGTCGTCGCCAGCCCGGCGAACCCGGCGAGCAGGCCGACGATGACTACCGCGCAAAAGAACTCGAGGTTGCGGCGGCGCAGTGGTTCGGCCACCGCATGAATGTATGTCTAGCCGGCCGCGGCGTTGGAGCCGCCCGCCTCGGCGGCGGCTTCGCGGCCCTCGGGCCCGCCGCGCAGGCCATGCCAGAACAGGTCGATCATCAGCTGGGCCGCCTCGTCGACGTCGATGTCGCCGGTGGACAGCCGGTTGGCCATCGCTTCGCCCGCACCCACCAGGGCCACCGCCATCATCTGGTAGTCGATGTCCGGTCGTGGGGCGCGGCTGCCGGCCCGCACCAGCCCGGCCACCAGCTCGATGATCTGCTCGCGTCCCTCGCGCACGGTGTGCGCGAACGCCTGCGAGCTGATGGCCTGGGTGTACATCACGATCCACGACGCCCGATTGGCGTCGATGTAGCGCAGGAACGACCCGATCGTGTTGCGCAGCATGTCCCTTGGGTTTTGCGTGAAGTCGATGTCGGCGCGCACCGCGTCGATGAACCGGTTCAGCTCGCGGTCCAGGCACGCGCCGAACAGGTCCTCCTTGGAGCCGTAATACAGGTACAGCATCGGCTTGGAGATCTCCGCCTCGGCGGCAATCGCGTCCATTGAAGTTTCGTGGTAGCCGTTGACCGAGAACATCTGCACGGCGGCGTCGAGCATCTGCTGTTCGCGGACAGCACGCGGTAACCGCTTGGTACCACCTGCCATCGCTACGCCTCTCTAGCCCTCTGACTCCAGAGTAACGATGCCGTGGCGCGCTAGTGGCCGCACGCCTTATTGGGGCCCTTCATCGTCGCCACCCGCTGGAGCGACTCGTCCACGGCCGGCATCGTCAATTCGCCTGCGGCCACCGCCTTCTCGAGCCGGTCCAGGACCGCGGGCACCTCTTCGATGCTGACCCACAGCGCGACGTCGGTACCCGCCTGCAGGGTGTGCAGCACCGCGTCGGAGACGCCGTACCGATCGGAGATCGCGGCCATGCTGGACAGGTCGTCGCTGAACACCGGCCCATTGAAGGGCGGCGCGCCGTAGCCGGTGCCGGTGCGCAGCAGCTGCACCGCGGCCCGGCTCAGGCTCGCCGGGTCGTCGCCGGTCAGCCCGGGAACCTGCAGGTGACCGATCATCACCCCGACGGGGAGCTGACTCACCAGCGTCCGGTAGGGCACCAGGTCGTTGGCCTGCAGGTCGCTGAGCGGCGGCGTGACGACGCCGCCCTTGTGTGAATCACCCGAGCCGTGCCCGTGGCCGGGGAAATGCTTGAGCACCGGCAGCAGTCCGGCGTCCCGCAGACCCTGCGCGTAGGCCCCGGCGTACGCGGTGACCGTGCCGGGATCGGCGCTGAACGAGCGGTCACCGATGACGCCGTCCGGGGCGTCGGTGACGTCGACCACCGGGGCGAAGTCGACGGTGATGCCCAGCTCGCGCATCTTTTTGCCGCGGTCCAACTCCAGGTCGTGGACTTGCTGGGGCGTCTGGGTCTGCGCCAGCTGCCGGGCCGAGGGGGCCACCCCGATCAGCGACTTCAGCCGCGACACCCGGCCACCTTCTTCGTCGACGCCCACCGCAAGCGGTAGGGGCCCCGCGCTGCGGGCGATCTCGGCCAGCCCACCCTGGAAAATCGACAGGTCCGTCCAGCCGCCGATGATGATCCCGCCGACGTGAGAGTTGTTGACGACGGTCCGGGCCTCGTCGGCGTTCCGCACGCCCACCATCAGCAGCTGTGCCAGCTTGTCGCGGGTCGACAGCGCGGCCGTCGGGTCGCCGCACACCGGCGGCGCGGGAGCGCCCACCGGCTTGCTGACCGTCGACGAGGGGTGCCGTGCGGAGTCGTGGCCGCATGCCACCAGCACCGTCATGGCGGCCAGCACGGCCAGGATGCGCGGAAAAGCCATCGGGACATGTTGTCACGAACGGCGTTTCATCTCCGACGTCAGGGGGCATCAGCGGTACGTTGCCATTCGACGGGGGCCGGTAACCCCAGTTGACTGGCAGGGAGGAGCCAGCGATGACCGGGTTCACACTGGCCGTCGCCGCCAGCATCGCGGCGGGCCTCTCGATCGGCGCCGCCGCGACCGTCGGCGTCACCCTCGCCGTGCACGACCACAGCGCGGCGCCCGTGCAGGGCCCCCCACCTCCGTCCGCGCCGCACATGGTGAACTACGGCGACCGGTGCTTTCACGGGCATTGCATACCGTGGCCGTGAGGGCGACTCGGGCACCGGGGCCGCGACCGCGCTTCTGCTAGGTTGACGTTTGGGTTGCCCACCGTCCCGACCGCGAAGTCAAGGAGCCATCGATGAACCGGATCATTGCGCCCGCCGCCGCGAGCGTCGTGGTCGGACTGCTGCTGGGCGCGGCCGCGATCTTCGGGATCACGCTGATGGTGCAACAGGACACGAAGCCGCCACTCCCCGGGGGCGATCCGCAGTCGTCAGTGCTCAACCGGGTCGAGTACGGCAACCGTAGCTAGCGGCGATCGCAAGCGCGGCGAAGCCGGGCGCAGCGGGTCGCCGCCATCGGACTCTGCGGCCGCGGGTTCGGCACACGCGGATCCCGCGGAAACGGCGTCGGGCTCGTCGGCGGCGCCGTTGTCGCGCCGGTGGTTGGCGTTGGTCTCCGCGATCGCGCTGGCGCTGACGTTCGCCCAATCCCCGGGGCAGGTGTCCCCCGACACCAAACTCGACCTCACCGCCAACCCGCTGCGCTTTCTGGCCCGGGCGACCAACCTGTGGAACAGCGACCTGCCCTTCGGCCAGGCGCAGAATCAGGCCTACGGCTACCTGTTTCCGCACGGCACGTTCTTTTTGCTGGGCCATTTTCTGGGGTTGCCCGGATGGGCGACCCAACGGCTGTGGTGGGCGCTGCTGCTGACGGTCGGCTTCTGGGGGCTGCTGCGGGTCGCCGAGACGCTGGGCATCGGCAGCCCGACGGCACGCCTGATCGGTGCGGCGGCGTTCGCGCTGTCCCCGCGCGTGTTGACCACCCTCGGGTCGATCTCGTCGGAAACGCTGCCGATGATGCTGGCGCCGTGGGTGTTGCTGCCCACGATCTTGGCGCTGCGGGGGTCGTCCGGCCGCTCGGTGCGGGCGCTGGCCGCCCAGGCGGGCCTGGCCGTCGCGTTGATGGGCGCGGTCAACGCCATCGCGACGCTGGCCGGTTGCCTGCCCGCGGTGATCTGGTGGGCCTGTCACCGGCCGAACCGGTTGTGGTGGCGCTACACGGCGTGGTGGCTGCTGGCCTTGTCCCTGGCGATGCTGTGGTGGGTCGTGGCGCTGGGGCTGTTGCGCAGCGTCAGCCCCCCATTCCTGGACTTCATCGAATCCTCCGGCGTGACGACGCAATGGTCGTCGCTGGTGGAGATGCTGCGCGGCACCGAGAGCTGGACCCCGTTCGTGGCGCCGACCGCCACCGCGGGCGCGCCGCTGGTGACCGGGTCGGCGGCGATCCTGGGCACCTGCCTCGTCGCCGCGGCGGGGCTGGCCGGGCTGGCCAGCCCGGCGATGCCGGCGCGGGGACGGCTGGTCACGATGCTGTTGGCCGGCGTGGCGCTGATGGCCGTCGGCTACAGCGGCGGGCTGGGCTCACCGCTGGCCCACCAGGTGCAGGCATTCCTGGACGCCGCCGGCGCGCCCCTGCGCAACGTGCACAAGCTGGACGTGGTGATCCGGATCCCCATCGCGCTGGGCATCGCGCAGTTGCTGGGCCGGATACCGCTACCCGGCAGCGCTCCGTTGCCCGTGTGGCTACGGGCGTTCGCCCACCCCGAGCGCGACAAGCGGGTCGCCGCGACGGTGGTGATCCTGACCGCCCTGGCGGTCAGCACCTCGCTGGCATGGACGGGCCGGCTGGCCCCGCCGGGCACCTTCAGCGCGATACCCCGGTACTGGCAGGAGGCCGCCGACTGGCTCAGCGAACACAATTCGGGTTCGCCGGCCCCGGGGCGGGTGCTGGTGATCCCGGGGGCACCGTTCGCCACCCAGGTGTGGGGCACCAGCCACGACGAGCCGCTGCAGGTGCTCGGCAGCAGCCCGTGGGGGGTGCGCGACTCCATCCCGTTGACACCGCCGCAGACCATCCGGGCGCTCGATTCGGTGCAACGCCTGTTCGCCGCCGGACGCCCCTCGCCGGGCCTGGCTGATACCCTTGCCCGCCAAGGCATTTCGTATGTGGTGCTGCGCAACGACCTGGATCCCGAGACGTCACGCTCGGCGCGCCCCATCCTGGTGCATCGCGCCGTCGACGGTTCGCCGGGGCTGCAGAAGGTGGCACAGTTCGGCACCCCGGTGGGGCCGGGCACGCTAGCCGGGTTCGTCGCCGACAGTGGGCTGCGGCCGCGATACCCGGCCGTGGAGATCTACCGGGTGGCGGGCGCCGGCGCTCCCGGCGCGCCCTACTTCGCCGACGCGGATCGGCTGGCCCGGGTCGACGGCGGACCCGAGGCGCTGCTGCGCCTCGACGAGCGGCGACGGCTGCTGGGCCGGCCGCCGCTGGGTCCGGTGCTGATGACTTCTGATGTGCAGGACGCCCGCGGCGCCGGACTGACCGCGCCCCTGGTCACCGTCACCGACACCCCGGTGGCCCGCGAGACCGACTACGGCCGCGTCGACCAGCATTCGTCGGCGATCCGGGCGCCCGGCGACGCGCGGCATACCTTCAACCGGGTGCCCGATTACCCGGTGCCCGGCGCCGACCCGGTGTTCGGGGCCTGGACCGGCGGCCGCATCACCGTGTCGAGTTCGTCGTCGGACTCCACCGCGATGCCCGACGTCGCGCCGGCAACCTCCCCCGCCGCCGCGATCGACGGCGACTCCGGGACCGCGTGGGTGTCCAACGCGCTGCAGTCGGCCGTGGGGCAGTGGCTGCAGGTGGACTTCGACCACCCGGTGGCCAACGGAGCCATCACCATCACGCCGAGCGCGACGGCCGTCGGCGCCCAGGTCCGCCGCATCCTGGTCGAGACCGCCAACGGCAGCACCACGCTGCGGTTCGACGAACCCGGCAAACCGCTCGCGGCGGCCCTGCCCTACGGCGAAACCCCGTGGGTGCGGGTCACCGCCGCCGGCACCGACGACGGTTCCCCCGGCGTGCAGTTCGGCATCACCGACCTGTCGATCACCCAATACGACGCTTCGGGGTTCGCCCACCAGGTCAGCCTGCGGCACACCGTTCGGGTGCCCGGGCCGCCGCCGGGTTCGGCGATCGCGGCCTGGGACCTGGGATCGGAACTGCTCGGCAGGCCGGGCTGCGCCCAGGCGCCCGACGGCGTGCGCTGCGCGGCGTCGATGGCGCTGGCGCCGGAGGAGCCGGTCAATTTCAGCCGCACCCTGAGTGTCGCCGCCCCGGTGTCGGTGACGCCGACGGTGTGGGTGCGGCCACGGCAGGGACCCAAGCTGGCCGATCTGGTCGCCGAGCCGAATACCATTCGGGCCCAAGGCGATTCGGACGCCGTGGACATCCTCGGCTCTGCGTTTGCCGCCACCGACGGCGACCCGGCGACCGCGTGGACGGCGCCGCAGCGGGTGGTGCAACACAAGTCGCCGCCGACGCTGACCGTCACACTGCCGCGCCCCACCGAGGTGGCCGGGGTGCGCGTGGCCCCCAGCCGGTCGGCGTTGCCGGCGCACCCGACGATGCTGGCCGTGAACCTGGGCGACGGCCCGCAGGTCCGCGAGCTCAAGGCCGGCACGCCGCAAACCCTGCCGCTGAAACCGCGCGTGACCGACACCCTCACCATCAGCCTGCTCGACTGGGAAGACGTCATCGACCGCAACGCCCTGGGCTTCGATCAGCTCAAGCCGCCGGGGCTGGCCGAGGTGACGGTGCTAGGGACCGACGGCAATCCGGTCGCGCCCGCCGACGCCAGTCGCAACCGATCGCGCGAGATCACCGTCGGCTGCGACCACGGCCCGGTCATCGCCGTCGCGGGGCGGTTCATCCACACCTCGATCCGCACCACCGCGGGCGCGCTGCTGGACGGCGAACCGATCGAAGCGGTGCCGTGCGAACGCGACCCGATCGCGCTGCCCGCTGGCCAACAGGAGCTGTTGATCAGCCCCGGGGACCAATTCGTCGTGGACGGAGCCCAGCTGACGACCGCCGCCGAAATGCCAAGCGCGACCCCGGTTCCCGCCCAAACCGAGGCGTGGGGTCCCGACCGGCGCGAAGTGCGGGCCCCCGCGTCGGCGAACGCGCGGGTGCTGGTCATTCCCGAGAGCATCAACCCCGGCTGGGTGGCGCGCACCGGCACCGGGACCCGGCTGACGCCCGTCGCCGTCAACGGCTGGCAGCAGGGCTGGGTGGTGCCGGCGGGCGACCCCGGCACGATCACGCTGACCTTCGCCAGCAACTCGCTGTACCGGGCCGGGCTGGCGGTGGGACTGGCGCTGCTGCCGCTGCTGGCCGCGCTCGCGTTGTGGCGCACGCGGCGGGGGCGCGACGACGACGCGCCCGCGACACCGTGGCGGCCCGGCCCGTGGGCCGGGGTGGCGGTGCTGGCCGCGGGAACGG
>NZ_MBEM01000185.1:0-9809 GCF_001954045.1 Mycobacterium sp. SP-6446
CCGAGCGAGCCGATCCGTTCGCTTTCGCCACCGAGGTGCCGCCGCACACCGCATCGCGTGTGACGGTCAGCCAGTACCAGTGGGCCGACGATGAGTGGATGGACCGGCGCGCGCGGCGCAACCCGGTGTTCGAGCCGATGAGCACTTACGAGGTCCATCTGGGCTCGTGGCGTCCCGGGCTCAGCTACCGCCAGCTGGCCCGTGAGCTGACGGATTACGTTGTGGAACATGGGTTTACCCACGTGGAGCTGCTCCCGGTGGCCGAGCACCCATTTGCCGGATCGTGGGGATACCAGGTCACCTCGTACTACGCGCCGACGTCGCGGTTCGGAACACCCGACGACTTCCGGGCGCTGGTCGATGCGCTGCACCAAGCCGGCATCGGCGTCATCGTGGACTGGGTGCCCGCGCACTTCCCTAAGGACGCGTGGGCGCTGGGACGGTTCGACGGCACCCCGTTGTACGAGCATTCGGATCCCAAACGCGGAGAGCAACTCGACTGGGGCACTTACGTGTTCGACTTCGGCCGTCGGGAGGTGCGCAACTTCCTGGTGGCCAACGCGTTGTACTGGCTCGAAGAATTCCACATCGACGGCTTACGCGTGGACGCGGTCGCGTCGATGCTGTACCTGGACTATTCGCGCCCGGAGGGCGGCTGGACCCCCAACATCTACGGCGGGCGCGAGAACCTCGAGGCGGTGCAGTTCCTGCAGGAGATGAACGCCACGGCGCACAAGGCGGCACCAGGCATCGTCACGATCGCCGAGGAATCGACTTCGTGGCCCGGGGTGACACGGCCGACGAGCCTTGGCGGCCTGGGCTTTTCGATGAAGTGGAACATGGGCTGGATGCACGACACGTTGGACTACATCAGTCACGATCCAGTGCACCGCAGCTACCACCACGGCGAGATGACGTTCTCGATGCTCTACGCGTTCAGCGAGAACTACGTGCTGCCGCTCAGCCACGACGAGGTGGTGCACGGCAAGGGCACATTGTGGGGGCGGATGCCGGGTAACAACCACGTCAAGGCCGCCGGCCTGCGCAGCCTGCTGGCCTACCAGTGGGCGCATCCGGGCAAGCAGTTGCTGTTCATGGGGCAGGAATTCGGGCAGCGCGCCGAGTGGTCCGAGCAGAACGGCCTGGACTGGTGGCAGCTGGACGAGGTGGGTTTCTCCAACGGCGTCCTGCGCCTCGTGGGTGACATCAACGACATCTACCGCACCCATCCGGCGCTGTGGAGCCAGGACACCACCCCCGAGGGCTACTCCTGGATCGACGCGAACGATTCGGCCAACAACGTGTTGAGCTTCCTGCGGTACGGCAGCGACGGTTCGGTCATGGCCTGCGTGTTCAACTTCGCGGGCTCCGAGCACAGCGGCTACCGGCTGGGGCTGCCCAGCGCGGGCCGCTGGCGCGAGGTGCTCAACACCGACGCAACGGTCTACAACGGCTCGGGCATTGGAAATCTCGGTGGCGTCGACGCCACCGAGGATCCGTGGCATGGCCGTCCGGCCTCGGCGGTGCTGGTGTTGCCGCCCACGTCGGCGTTGTGGCTGGAGCCCGCCTGAACATAAAGGGCCCCAACGGCTCTCAGTAAAGGGCGTTGGCGAGGTTGCGCCGACCCGCGATCACCTCGGGATCGGCCGGGTCGAAGAGTTCGAACAGCTCGATCAGCCGGGTACGCACCCTGGTGCGCTCGTCGCCGGATGTGCTGCGCACCAACGCGGTCAGTCGCGCGAACGCCGCACCCACATCCTGGTTGAGCAGTTGAACGTCGGCGGCCGCGAACGCCGCGTCAACGTCGTCCGGCGCGGCATCGGCGACGGCGACGGCATCCGGGCGCTGCGCCGTTGCGCGAGTGAGGAAGTCGATCTGCCGGATCGCGGCCTTCGCCTCGACGCTGCCGGGATTCTTCTCCAGCAGCGCTTCATAGGACGTCTTCGCGGCCTCGAAGTCGCCGGCCTCGAGATGCTGCCGGGCCGCCGCCAACTCGGGATCGACTTCCGCGGGCCCCTCGGAACCGCTGGGGCCCTTGAGCTTACCGGCCGTCGCCGACAGTATCGAGTCCAGCCAGCGACGCAATTGATCGGCGGGCTGCACGCCCTGGAAGCTGGAGATCGGCTGCCCTGCAGCCAAAGCCACCACGGTGGGGACCGCCTCGACACCGAATATCTGCGCCACCCGGGGCGCCACGTCGACGTTGACCGTCGCCAACGACCACGTGCCGCCGTCCTCGGAGGCGAGGCCACCCAGCGTGTCGACCAGCTGGACGCAGGCATCGCTGCGGGGCGACCACAGCGCCACGACCACGGGAACTTCGTCGGAGCGGATCAGGACTTCGTTCTCGAAGTTCGCCTCCGTGACCTCCGTGGCGCCCGGCGCGGGCGCAGCCGTGGGCCCGGCCGCCGAGGCGTTCTGTTGAGCTCGTTGCTTGAGGCCGGACAGATCGACTGCACCACTCAAAGCGGGTCCGATCGAGGGTCGCGGACGAGTCACGCCGTCAAGTCTGTCATGTGCGTCGGCTACCGATCCACCCGGTGGCCGCGGCGCTCATGCGGTGCTCATGCAGGGCAAAACCCCGCCGAAATCGGCGCCCGAAAGGCCCTCGAGCGGCCCGTATGACGAAAATCACACCCGCAGCTCCCCGCACGGGTCCCCAGCAACGCCGTCCGGTCCAGCTAACCGGCCCGCAGAATCAGCGCGTCGCCCTGGCCACCGGCCCCGCACAGCGCCGCCACGCCGTAGCCGGAGCCGCGGCGCGCCAGTTCCAGCGCCGCATGCAGGGTGATCCGGGCGCCCGACATGCCGATCGGATGCCCGACGGCAATCGCGCCGCCGTTGACGTTGACGATGTCGGGATTCACGCCGAGTTCGCGCGTCGACGCCAGCGCCACCGCCGAGAACGCCTCGTTGATCTCGACCACGTCGAGCTGATCAACGGAGATGCCCTCACGGGCGAGTGCCTTCTTGATCGCGTTGGCCGGCTGCGACTGCAGCGTCGAATCGGGCCCGGCGACGACACCGTGCGCACCGATCTCGACCAGCCAGCTGAGCCCCAGCTGCTGCGCTTTGTCCTTGTTCATCACGACCACGGCGGCCGCGCCGTCGGAGATCTGCGACGCCGAACCGGCGGTGATGGTGCCATCACTGCGAAACGCCGGCTTGAGACCGGCCAGAGACTCGGCGGTGGTGTTTGCGCGGATCCCCTCGTCCTCGGTGAACTGCAGCGGATCGCCCTTGCGCTGCGGAATGTTCACGGGCACAACCTCGTCGGTGAAGACCCCATCCTTCCACGCCGCGGCCGCCTTTTGGTGGGACCGCGCAGCGAACTCGTCCTGTTCGGCGCGGGTGAACTTGTCGACGTCGTTGCGCTGCTCGGTGAGCGCGCCCATCGGCTGGTCGGTGAACACGTCGTGCAGGCCGTCGTAGGCCATGTGGTCCAGCACCGTCACGTCGCCGTACTTGTAGCCGGCGCGGCTGTCCATCAGCAGGTGCGGGGCCTTCGTCATGGACTCCTGGCCGCCGGCCACCACCACGTCGAACTCGCCGGCACGAATGAGCTGGTCAGCCAGCGCGATGGCGTCGATGCCGGACAGGCACATCTTGTTGATCGTCAGCGCCGGAACGTCCCAGCCAATACCGGCCGCCACCGCGGCCTGCCGGGCGGGCATCTGGCCGGCCCCGGCCGTCAACACCTGACCCATGATCACGTACTCGACCGCACTCGCCGGCACCTTGGCCTTCTCCAGCGCGCCCGCGATCGCGATGGCGCCCAGATCGCTGGCCGAGAAATCCTTCAGCGACCCCATCAGCTTGCCGATAGGTGTCCGCGCCCCAGCAACTATCACCGACGTTGTCATTAGTTCCTCCTGGGGTGCACCAACGGCCGTTTCCGCTACCCGGAGAAGCGGAATCTTTGCCGCCACGTTACCGTGGTGTGATGACGACCGATCAAGTTGATGCCCGTCACCTCCTGGCAACCTCCTTGGTGACCGGCCTGGATCACGTCGGCATTGCGGTCGCCGACCTGGACGCCGCAATCACCTGGTACCACGACCACCTCGGCATGATCCTGGTGCACGAGGAAGTCAACGATGACCAGGGCATCCGAGAGGCGATGCTGGCGGTCCCCGGGACCACCGCGCAGCTTCAGTTGATGGCCCCGCTCGACGACTCATCGACGATCGCGAAGTTCATGGAGAAGCGCGGCCCCGGCATCCAACAGATGGCCGTTCGGGTCAGCGATCTGGACACCATCTGCGAGCAGCTGCGCGAGCAGGGCGTCCGCCTGGTCTACGACGCGGCGCGGCGCGGGACAGCAAACTCGCGGATCAACTTCATTCACCCCAAGGATGCCGGCGGCGTCCTGATCGAGTTGGTGGAGCCGGCTTCCTGACTCCGCCGAGTGTGCGGCCAGCCGCACGTTCGGTCTTCAGTGTGCGGCTAGCCGCACGTTCGTGACGATGTGCCAGTAGTCACGACCACTTGCGGGTCGGGCCGCGGGTGGCGCGGTTGGTCCAGCACGGCGTATGCCAATGCCGACGATCCTCGACTGCCGCGGGTGATTCAGCCGGCCATACCACCACATGCGCAGTGCCGGAACGGATTTCGTGGTCACATCCGGGACACCGATAGGTCTTGAGCGCGCGGGAAGCCGCGATCGGCCGCACTTCGTAGTCGTGGCCGTCGGGTCCCGTTTCGATCCGACGCAGCATTGCCGGCGGCGCTACCGGCTGTCGTCGTGACGGTTTGCGGCGCGGACACATCAGAACAGCCGGTACTCGTCGCTATCCATGCCGCGCATCTTGTCGTAATCCAGTGTGATGCAACGGATTCCGCGATCGGTAGCGAGAGTGCGCGCTTGCGGCTTGATCTGCTGAGCGGCGAACACGCCTTTGACCGGCGCCAGGACACTGTCGCGGTTGAGCAACTCGAGATAGCGGGTGAGCTGTTCCACGCCGTCGATCTCGCCGCGCCGCTTGATCTCCACCGCGACCGAGCCGCCCCGCTCGTCGCGACACAGCAGATCGACGGGGCCGATCGCGGTCATGTACTCGCGGCGGACCAACGTGTACCCCTCGCCCAGCAGTTGCACATGCTCGGCAAGCAACGCCTGAAGGTGGGCCTCGACACCATCCTTGACCAATCCGGGGTCGACGCCCAGGTCGTGGCTCGAATCGTGCTCGATCTCCTCCACCGTGATGCGCAGCTGCTCGCCGGCCTTGTTCTCGACCACCCACACCGGCACCGGCCCATCGACGTCCTCGGTCAGCCAGCACGGCGGGCTCATCCAGTTCAACGGCTTGTAGGCGCGGTCGTCGGCGTGCACGCTCACCGAGCCGTCGGCCTTGAACAGCAGCAACCGACGCGCGGATGGCAGGTGTGCGGTGAGCCGGCCGACGTAGTCGACGGTGCATTGGGCGATGACAAGGCGCACCCGACTCACCTTAGAGCGTGGGCAACAAATTAGGCTGGCGCCACGATGTCGGCCAAAATGAGCGTGGCCCAACGTATCGGCCGGGTGCTCGAGCGGATCACCCGCCAGAGTGGCCGCCTGCCGGATACCCCCGCGTACGGCTCCCTGATCCTCGGGCGGGTGGCGGAAAGCCAACGACGGCGCCGCATCCGCATCCAGGTCATCATGACGGTGCTGGTCCTCGGGGTGAACCTGATCGGCATCGCCGTGGCGCTGCTCTTGGTCATCGTCGCCATTCCCCAGCCGAGCATCTTCCACGACGCGCCGGCCTGGCTCACGTTCGGGGTATCCCCCGCCTACACCGCCGTTGCCCTGGCGGTGGGCGCGTATTGGATCACCCGCCGCACCGTGCTCGCTCTGCGTTGGGCGATCGAGGAGCGCGCGCCGACCGCCGAGGACGAGCGCAACACGTTCCTGGCGCCGTGGCGACTCGCCGTGTACGACCTCATCCTGTGGGGCATCGGGACGGTGCTGTACACGACGCTCTACGGTTTGGTGAACACCTTGTTCATCCCGCGGTTCCTCTTCGTCGTCAGCTTCTCCGGCGTCCTGGTGGCCACTGCCAGTTATCTGCTCGCGGAGTTCGCGCTTCGCCCGATCGCGGCCCAGGCGCTCGAGGCGGGACCACCGCCGCGGCGGTTTTCGGCGGGCATCATGGGCCGGACGATGGTGGTCTGGTTCCTCGGTTCCGGCGTGCCCGTCATCGGCATCGGCCTGCTGGCGATTTTCCAGATCCTGCTGCGCAACCTGACCGAGACCGAGTTCGCGGTCGGCGTGCTGATCATGTCGGTCGCCACACTCATCTTCGGTTGCGCCCTGATGTGGATTCTCGCCTGGCTGACGGCGACCCCGGTGCGGGTGGTGCGCGCCGCGCTGCGCCGCGTCGAGCAGGGCAACCTGCGAGGCAACCTGGTGGTCTTCGACGGGACCGAGCTCGGCGAGCTGCAGCGTGGGTTCAACGCGATGGTCGACGGCCTGCGCGAACGCGAGCGCGTGCGCGACCTTTTCGGCCGGCACGTCGGCCGCGAGGTCGCCCTGGCCGCCGAGCGCGAGCGACCGAAACTGGGCGGCGAAGAACGACACGTCGCCGTGGTCTTCATCGACATCGTCGGCTCCACCCAGCTGGTGACCAGCCAGCCCCCGACCGAAGTGGTCGAGGTCCTCAACCGGTTTTTCACGATCGTCGTCGAGGAAGTGGACCGCCATTGCGGCCTGGTCAACAAGTTCGAAGGCGATGCGTCGCTTGCGATTTTCGGAGCTCCGAATCACCTCGACTCGCCCGAGAACGAGGCGCTGGCCGCGGCGCGTTGCATCGCCGAACGGCTCGCCAACGACATGTGTGAGCTCGAGGCGGGCATCGGCGTGGCGGCCGGCCAGGTCGTCGCCGGCAACGTGGGCGCCAAGGAACGGTTCGAATACACCGTGATCGGCGAGCCGGTCAACGAGGCCGCCCGACTGTGCGAATTAGCCAAGTCACACCCGGGCCGATTGCTGGCAACGGCGGACACTCTGGAGGCCGCAAGCGAAAAAGAAAGCGCCCGTTGGTCTTTGGGGGACACCGTGACGCTGCGTGGGCACGACAATCCCGTCCGGTTGGCCGCGCCGACCGGCGGCTAGGGCCGCCAAAGCTCCAGCGTGGTACGCGCGCCCGCAGGCAGCTCGAGTATTTCGACGGGCGTGCCGTCGGGGTCGTAGACGAAGAACATCCGCACCCCGCCGATGTCGACCGCCGCCTCGGTGCGCACGTCGGGATGCTGACGGCGCAGCGTTTCGTACGCGTCGTCCAGGTCGGCGACGCGGAACGAGATATTCGTGTAGCCGAGGTGCGGCCCCGCCGGTCCGGCGGGCAGCTTACCCAGAAAGAGCAGCTCGACCATCGCGCCGCCGATCAGCCCTCCGATCATGCGGCCGTTTTGTGCGGCGCCGCCCGTCACCGCGTCGAGTCCGGCCCCCTCCAGCTCGACATCGAAAACGACGTCCATGCCCAGCACCGCCGTGTAGAAGGCCAACGCCTTCTCCATGTCGGAGACACCGATACATGCATGGGAGAAGTTCTCCACGGCGATGGGTTGCTGCTCGGTCATGCGTGCTCCTTTGCGGACGGTCGGGTTCACGACCCGCCCATCACAATGTCGGTTTTCCGCCAGTTTTGTCGGTGGTCAGGTGTAACTGTTGAAGCGTGCACGAAGATTTCGAACGCTGCTACCGCGCGGTCCAGTCCAAGGACGCCCGGTTCGACGGCTGGTTCGTCACCGCGGTCCTGACCACGCGGATCTACTGCCGGCCCAGCTGCCCGGTGCGGCCTCCTTTCGCCCGTAACGTGCGGTTCTACCCGACCGCGGCGGCCGCGCAACGGGCGGGCTTCCGGGCCTGCAAGCGCTGCCGTCCCGACGCGTCCCCGGGCTCGCCCGAGTGGAACGTGCGCGGCGACGTCGTTGCCCGGACGATGCGCCTGATCGCCGACGGCACCGTGGACCGTGAGGGCGTCGGCGGCCTCGCCGCCCGCCTCGGATACACCACCCGCCAGCTGGAGCGGCTTTTGCAGGCCGAGCTCGGCGCGGGCCCGCTGGCGCTGGCCCGCGCGCAGCGGGCGCAGACGGCCCGGGTGCTGATCGAGACCACTCGGCTGCCGTTCGGCGACGTCGCGTTCGCCGCCGGGTTTTCCAGCATCCGGCAGTTCAACGACACCGTGCGGCTGGTGTTCGAGAGCACACCGACGGCGCTGCGCAGGCAGGCGGCGACACGGTCCGACGCGAATTCGCCTGGGGCGGTGAGTCTTCGGCTTCCGGTACGCACCCCGTTCGCCTTCGAGGGCGCATTCGGTCACCTGGCCGCCGGCGCGGTACCCGGCTGCGAGGAGGTCCGCGACGGCGCGTACCGGCGCAGTCTGCGGCTTCCCTCCGGCAGTGCCGTGGTCACCCTGACACCGGCCGTCGATCACGTCCGCTGCGTGCTGGTTCTCGACGACTTCCGCGACCTCACCACGGCGATCGCCCGCTGCCGGCGGCTGCTGGACCTCGACGCCGATCCCGAGGCGGTCGTGGACGCGCTGAGCCGTGACCCCGACCTGTGCCCGGTCGTCGCCAAGGCGCCCGGGCAACGCATCCCCCGCACCGTCGACGAGGCCGAACTCGCCGTGCGCGCGGTACTGGGGCAGCAGGTATCGACCAAAGCCGCGCGCACGCATACCGCCCGGCTGGTTGCCGCCTACGGCCGGCCCCTTGACGATCCCGCGGGCACACTGACTCATACGTTCCCGTCCGTCGAGGAGCTCGCCGAGATCGATCCCGTCCATCTGGCGGTCCCCAAGGCACGACAGCGCACACTCAGCGCCCTGATCGCCGGCCTCGCCGAGGGAACCGTCGTGCTGGACAGTGGAAGCGAATGGGAAAGCGCGCGAAGGCAATTGCTCGCCGTGCCGGGGATCGGCCCCTGGACCGCCGAAGTGATTGCGATGCGCGGCCTCGGCGACCCGGATGCGTTCCCGGCGAGCGACCTGGGACTTCGGCTCGCCGCCCAGCAGCTCGGCTTGCCCGGGGATGCACGGACCCTGCTCGACCACAGCGCCCGCTGGCGTCCGTGGCGGTCCTATGCCGTCCAGCACCTGTGGACCACGCTCGAGCATCCGGTGAACCAGTGGCCACCTCAGGAGGTTGCATGATCAGCTACCGCACCATCGACAGCCCGATCGGCCCGTTGACGTTAGCCGGGCACGGTTCGGCGTTGACCAACCTACGGATGGTCGATCAGACCTACGAGCCCAAACGGACGGACTGGTCGGCCGATCCGGAGGCATTCACTGATGCCGTCGACCAACTCGGCGCCTATTTCGCCGGCGAACTCACCGATTTCGACCTCGAGCTGGATCTGCGGGGCAGCGAATTCCAGCAGCGGGTCTGGAAGGCGCTGCTGACAATTCCGTACGGAGAGACCAGGTCGTACGGCGAAATCGCCCAACAGATCGGCGCCCCCGGTGCCGCACGCGCCGTCGGGTTGGCCAACGGCCACAATCCGATCGCGATCGTCGTCCCCTGCCATCGCGTGATCGGTACCAGCGGCGCCCTCACCGGTTACGGCGGTGGGCTGGATCGGAAGCGAACCCTGCTGGAATTGGAGAAAAGGCGCACGTCGGCGAATTTGACGTTATTCGACTAGAAGCAGTGCGTGAATGCAAAAACACCCCCGTTGCCGGGGGTGTTTTTGTGTATGTTCGGCGGTGTCCTACTTTTCCACCCTAACGGGGCAGTATCATCGGCGCTGACAGGCTTAGCTTCCGGGTTCGGGATGGGACCGGGCGTTTCCCTGTCGCTGTGGCCGCCGTAACTCTATT
>NZ_MBEM01000186.1:0-981 GCF_001954045.1 Mycobacterium sp. SP-6446
GGGCCAGGGGTTGCGTTTGGGTTTGGGTGGTTGGTTCCAGGATTGTTGGGGCGGGGGTGCGCCCCAGTTGGGGCCGGCGCCTTGATAAAACGCGGCGGGCTGACCGGCCGCGGGCACCGGGCCACTGGGTGGTCCCCAGGCCTGCCCGGGTTGCGCGGGCGGCGTCGGGCCCGAACCGGGCGCGGCGGCGCCCGCATACGGCGGGGGCGCGTCTTGCGCCGGCGTCGGCGGCCTCGGGGATGCCGCGGCAGGCGACGGTGCGCCGGGCAGGGTGGCTTCTTGGCTGCGGCGCAGGATGTTGTCGGCGTGGTCTTGGTCGGGGTCGGAGAGGGCTTCGTGGGCGGCCAGGGCCAGATCGCCGGCGCTGGCGAAGCGGTCCTCGGGTTTTTTGGCCATGCCGCGTGCGATCACGCCGTCGAGGGCCTTGGGGATGCCCGAGCGTGCCGTGCTGGGCTGGGGGATGGGCTGCATCAGATGCGCGGTGACCAACGTCGAGGCACTGTCGGCCCGATACGGCGGCGAACCGGTCAAGCACTCATAGAGCACACACGCCAGCGCATAGATGTCGGCGCGATAGGTGACCTCATCGTTGGAAAACCGTTCCGGCGCCATGTATTTCCACGTACCCACCGCCGTGCCCAACTGGGTCAGCTTCTCATCGGTGGTCGCACTGGCGATACCGAAATCCACCAGATAAGCAAAATCGTCACGGGTGACCAAGATGTTGGGCGGCTTGACGTCTCGATGCATCACCCCGGCCGCATGAGCGGCATCGAGCGCCGACGCGATCTGGGCGATAATGGCCACCGCCCGCGGCGGAGTCAACGGACCAAACCGCTTGAGCACACTATCGAGATCGGTGCCCTCGATCAGACGCATCTCCATGAACATCTGGCCATCGATCTCGCCGTAATCATGAATCGGCACCACATGGGGTTCCTGCAAACGCCCGGCAATACGGGCCTCCCGCTTCATCCGCTC
>NZ_MBEM01000187.1:0-66440 GCF_001954045.1 Mycobacterium sp. SP-6446
TCGATCCACATCGACGTCGGCAGCTTGCCCTTGGTGAGCACCCAGCGCACCTCGTCGTCGAGGATCTCGGCGGCGGTACCGGGGATGGTGTCCAGCCCGGCCTCCCGCAGGCTGATCAGCCACTCGCGGACGCTCAACCCGCTCTTGGTCACGCCGTTGGCGATCTCCATCGGGGAGAACGCGTGCACGTGCATCGACGGGACGCGAGCCTTGACGGCGCGCACCAGATCGGCGTAGCCGGTGACCGGCAGCTCGGGGTCGATCCCGCCCTGCATGCAGACCTCGGTCGCGCCCTCGACGTGTGCCTCCCAGGCGCGGTCGGCGACCTCGTCGGTGGACAACGAGTACGCGTCGGCGTCGCCCTTGCGCTGCGCGAATGCGCAGAATCGGCAGCCGGTATAGCAGATGTTGGTGAAATTGATGTTGCGGTTCACCACGAACGTCACGTCGTCGCCGACCACGTCACGACGTAGCGAATCGGCCAGTGCGGCAACCGCTTCCAGTGCGGCACCGTCGGCCGTCGCCAGCGCCAGGTACTCGTCGTCGGTGCAGCCGGCGGGATCGCGTTCGGCCGACCGCAGCGCGGCAAGCACGTCGGTGTCGATGCGCTCGGGGGCGTGCGCGGCGAGCTCGTGCACGTGCGCGCGGATCGATTCCCAATCGCCGAAGGCGCTATCGAGATCGCTGCGCGCCTCGGTGTTGCGGCCCTCGGAGTCGATCGCCGCATTGAGGTCGACCCGGCCGGAGGACTCGACATCGTCGGGCTCCTGCCAGGGCATGCCGACCGGATTGACGTCGCGGGCGAGGCCGGTCGCCGGATCGGCCAGCGCCACAACGTGTCCCCGTACCCGTGGGTCGATCCACGCGGCGCCCGCCTGGACGTATTTGGGCTGCGCGGTCAACCGCTGCACCAAGTCGTATCCGGCTTCGGCGGTCACGGCGGCCAGCTCGTCCAAGGCGGGCCAGGGCCGTTCCGGGTTGACGTGGTCGGGCGTCAACGGCGACACCCCGCCCCAGTCGTCGACCCCGGCGGCCACCAGTGCCAGGCACTCCTCGCGCGACACCAGATTCGGCGGCGCCTGGATGCGCATGCCGGGACCCAACACCAATCGCGCGACCGCCACCGTCGCCAGGTAATCCTCGATCCCAGCGTCGGGGAAGCCGGCCATCGCGGTGTGTTCCTTGGCCCGGAAATTCTGCACGATCACTTCCTGAACATGCCCGAACTCCTTGTGCGACTTGCGAATCGCGTGCAAGGTGTCGGCCCGTTCGGGCAACGTCTCCCCGATACCCACGAGCAGTCCGGTGGTGAACGGAATGGACAGCCGGCCCGCATCGGTCAACGTGCGCAACCGAACCGCCGGGTCTTTGTCCGGGCTGCCGTAGTGCGCCAGCCCTTTCGTCTCGAACAGCCGCCGCGACGTCGTCTCGAGCATCATGCCCATCGACGGGGCCACCGGCTTCAGCCGCGACATCTCCGACCAGCTCATCACCCCGGGGTTCAGGTGGGGCAGCAGACCGGTCTCCTCCAGCACCCGGATCGCCATCGCCCGCACGTAGGACAGGGTGGAGTCGTAGCCCCGCTCACCGAGCCAGTCGCGCGCCTCGGGCCAGCGGTCCTCGGGCCGGTCCCCCAGCGTGAATAGCGCTTCCTTGCAACCGAGTTCGGCCCCGCGGCGGGCTACGTCGAGGATCTCGTCGGGCTCCATGTACATGCCGACGCCCTGGGCGCGCAGCCTGCCCGGAACCGTGACAAATGTGCAGTAGTGGCAGCTGTCCCGGCACAAGTGAGTGACCGGGATGAACACCTTCCGCGAATAGGTGATCGGCAACCGGCCGCCGGGGCCACGCCGACCGGCCGACTCCAGGCCCGCGTCCCGCACTCGCGCCGCGCTGGCGCACAAGTCGGCCAGGTCCGCTCCGCGCGCGGTCATCGCGACGGCCGCCTCGTCGATGTTCAGCGCGACCCCGTCCCGGGCCCGCCGCAACACCCGCCGCAGCGCCGACCGACTGGCCTTGGGCGGAATGACGGGGCTAGGCAGAGCGGCGGGCTCCGGAGGCACCGGTGTCAGTGGCACGTTTGTGTAACTTCCCCACGATCGAATTTCATCCACGCGTCCCAACATTTTTGGAAGCTTGGCAACCATGGCGGGTGCCCTTTGCGCAACAGTAGCGCCAGGCGCCGCCCGGCCCGCGCTCGCATTCCCGGCCGGAATCTCGTCGACGCTCAGCGGTGCATGCTGTACCGCCACAGCACCCATACCGGCGGCACCACGCCCAGCACGATCAGGATCAACGCCCCATATGCCATCAACCCCTTGCCGCCCAGGATGACGTCGTCGGCGGGACCGCCCATGCTGATCGCGGCCACCGTCAGCAGCCACGTCCACAGCGGCAACGCGGCCACGCGTGGCGAACTCGTCCAGCGCCCCGCGGCCCAGACCAGGGCGGCGTTGATCAATCCACTGATCAATCCGCTGATGGGAAAGGGGACCGTGCCGATATAGAACGGCAGCAGCAGAGCCCCGGCTAGTGCGGACAACACCCCGTCGACAGCCAACAGCGCCAGGACAACGACGCGAATAGCGGGGTCTGTCGTGCCGCTGTCTTCGACAGACGCGGCGCGCGGCCTGGTTTCGGTCAGGTCGGGACGCTGTCGATATTGGAGAGGATGGAGCCGAGTACCCACTGCAAGCTGTCCAGGCGGTCCTGCCAGTGCTGCAGGTTAGGGTCCAGGTCGGGGTCCATGCGAATTCCTTCCGTGGCTGCCTGGTTGGCAGCCTACCGCGTGCCGAATCCGTTGAAACCCAGTCCCGCGAGCAGATCCGTCTCCCAGCCGCGCTCATCGCGATCTCCCGCGGATCCCGCAGCCAGCACGTAATGCTCTTGCGCCAGTATCGGGAGCGCCATGTTGTTCGACAGGGCACACACTCGGCCGGTCGGGCCGACCACCACCTGGGTGGCGTGCGCGGCGAGCGCCGCCGACTTGGCCGCGAGCGCGTCCGAGCCGGCCTCGACCACGGCGTCGATATCGGAATCCGCATATCCGAAGTCGAACTCCTCCGCGGGCGGGATCGTCCACCCCGGCAGCAGATCATCGGGCTGCAGGGCGCGCCAGCCCGCCACGAAAGCGCTCGCCGCGATGACCGCCCAGTAGAACTTCGGGACCGTCCATGGCTCGCCGGGGTAGTCGCCGGTCCCCGCCGCCGCGACGGCGGCCGAGGTGACCGTGTGGGTGCGGATGTGGTCGGGATGCCCGTAGCCGCCGTTGGGGTCGTAGGTCACCACGACGTGGGGCCGCTGCTCGCGAATGATCGCGACCAGCGCCCCGACCGCTTCGCGTTCGTCGGCGTCGATGAACCGCTGCTGTCGCCGCTTTGCGGTCCCGGCCATCCCGGAGTCGCGCCAGCGGCCCGCGCCGCCGAGATAGGTCGGTCCGCCGATGCCGAGCTCGCGCAGCGCCGCGGTTAGCTCACCGATTCGGTACCCGCCGAGTTGGTCCGCGTGATCGACGGCGAGCCGGGCCCAGTGGTCGCCGATGACCTCGCCCTCCTCGCCGAGGGTGCAGGTGACGACGCTTACCTGTGCGCCGCGGGCGGCGTAGTGGGCGATGGTGGCCCCGTTGCTGAGGCTCTCGTCGTCGGGATGCGCGTGGACGAACAGCAGCCGCGGGGTCTCAGGCATGGACGCACCCTACCCGCGGCGCCGAGTTGATAGCCGTTGTTCCACCTGGCCGCGGTGAATAGGAACGCGGACGGCTACTATCGAGTAATGGCCCAGCTCACACCAGCCCGCAACGGCAGCCGCAGCCGCCGGCGGGGCGAAGTCCTGGAACGTGCCCTCTATGAGGCCACGTTGGCCGAACTGACCGAAGTCGGTTACGGCGGGCTGACGATGGAAGGGATTGCGGCGCGCGCCCACACGGGCAAGGCGGCGCTGTACCGTCGCTGGGCCACCAAGTGCGAGCTGGTGCACGCCGCGCTGGTTTTCGCGCTGCCGCCGGTCCCCGAGCCGCGGTCGGGCCGCCCGGCCAGGGACAACCTGCTGGCGATGTTCACCTCCCACCGCGACATGCTGGCCGGCAAGACCGACTTTCCGGGCCTCTACGTTGTCCAGCAGCTGCTCCACGAACCCGAGATGCGGGCCATCTTCGCCGACGCCGTCGTGAGCCCGCGATTGAAAATCATCGAATCGATCCTGCAAGCCGCGGTCGACTCCGGCGACATCGACCCGGCCACGATCACCCCGCTGACCGCGCGGATCGGACCGGCGTTGATCAACCAACACTTCCTGCTCACCGGGGAACCGCCGAATCGGCGGGAGCTGGCACTCATCGTCGACACCGTGATCCCGGCACGGGCGCCGGCGGCGGCCGTCGACTAGGAGGCCGTCACGGCCCGGTTTTGATCCATTCGCCGGCGTCGCCGACGATGCCGACCGGTACTGCGCCCGACAGGCTGACGTTCCGGACGCTCGGTCCGGCCGCAACGATCGTCGTGTCCTGCAGGATCGGCAACACGGTCGACATGTTCCACAGCCGCGGTTCGACCGCCGTGATCACGTCGTTGATGCTCTTGGTGCCGTTGAGGGCGGCGTCGATGTTCGACTGGATGCTGCGATCGCAGATCCCGGTGAGGTTCGACGGCGCCTGCACGAGCGCGCCGGGGTCGGGTGCGCGACTGGGTGGGGTCGACGTCGGCGTCGTGGCGGAGGGGCTTGGCGGGGCGGGCGACGTGGGCCCGGGAGGACTGGAGGGACCGGTGGAGGCCGCATTGGTGGGCGTGTTGGCGGTCGGCACCGTCGTCGACTGCAGCGCGGGGCAGCCGTAGCGCGAGGCCAGCAGGGTCGCCAGGTTTCCGCCCGCTTGGTGCCATCCGACGATAGCGTCCACCTGGTTGTTGTTCAGCGCGTCGCGATACAGCGTCACCGGGTCCAGCGCCAGCACAGTCGCGGCGATCCCGACGTTGCGCAGCTGATCGGCGGCGGTATTGGCCACGGCGACCGCGGTCGGGTCGTTCGCGGCGACCCCGATGACGAGCGACAGCTGCTGGCCGTCCTTGCTGATCCGCCCCCGAATGACTTCGGGCGGCCCGGTGCTCACCGGCGGCGTCGCGCTGGGCGGCGGCGGCACCGGCGACGCCGAGGTGCTGCTCTCGATTTGGTATCCGGACGACGTCAGCAGGGCCAGCGCCGCCGGCGTCGTCATCGCGGGAGGCGCGGTTGGCTCATAGCCCGGGTCGCTGGGCGAGCGGATCTGGGCCTGCGCCAGCGTGACGGTGTTGTCGCTGCCGGCGCCGACGGCGGCGAGCAGGTCGACGTCGAGCAGCCCCAGGATCGCCTTGCGGACCTGCGTGTCGGACAGCTTGGGCTCGTTGGCGCGCAGGGTGAGCTGCATGACCCGCGGTGTGACGATCCGCGCCGTCCGCACGTCGGGGATGGCGGACAGCTGCGCGAAGGCCGCGGACCCGCCGTGCACCTGGGCCACCTGGGTATCGCCGTTGCGCACCGAGTCGGCCAGCGCCGCCGGCGCCCCGGCGCGGCGGAACAGGATCAGTGCGGGCTTGGCCGGCGGACCCCAGTAGCGGTCGTTGCGGGCGATCAGGATCTCGTCGCGCTGCGGGTCGATGTTCTCGACGCGGAACTGCCCGCCGGTGACCGGCAGGGCCCGCGCCAGCCCGGCCGCGAAACCGCCCGGCACGTCCTTGACGATGTGCGCGGGCAGGATGTCGCTGAACAGCTCCTTCCACGCCGGGTAGGGCTGCGCGAAGGTCACCACCGCCTGCTTGCCGCCCTCGAGCGACTGCACGCCGGTGATGAGGTCGTAGCCGGCGGGATCGACGACCCCCGGCTGACTGACCATCTGATGCCACAGGTACCAGAAGTCGTCGGCGGCGATCGGGGCGTTGTCGGTCCATTGCGCCTCGGGCCGGATCTTGTAGGTCACCGTGAACGGGTTCTGGTTGGTCACCTCCGCCGACACCAACAGCGTGGGATCCATCTCCCAGCGCGAACCCGTCGGCGTCCCGGGATCGGGCACCGGCCGAAATGCGCTGGGCAGCACCAGCGAGCTGATCGCCGCGTTCACCGGGGACAGATCGGACAGCAGATGCGGGTTGAACCCGGCACCGATCGAGTCGATGCCCATGATGATCTGGGTGGGCCGCTGCGGCGGCGGCGCCGAGTTGTGCGGCGTATCGGTGCTTTGCGGTGCCGGCGGCGGGCTGACCGTGCACGCCGCCAGCGCCAACCCGGCGAGCGAAACAACGGCGACCATCGAGACGCCGAGCTTCGCGAAGAAACGGCGGGGGCGTCTCGGCACGCCCATCAGGGTATCGAGCACCCGCCCAGCAACGCGCCCGACCACGAGCGGCCTAACCCCTGGCCTTCGCCCGCGCCCGGCCGCGGGCCCGGGAGGTGGCGTCCAGCTCGACCTTTCGTACTCGCACCACCTCGGGAGTCACCTCGACGCATTCGTCGGGTGCGCAGAATTCCATGGCCCGTTCCAGATCGAGCTCGAGCGGCTTGGCCAGCGTCTCGATGACGTCGGCGGTCGACGACCGCATGTTGGTGAGTTTCTTCTCGCGGGTGACGTTGATGTCGAGATCCTCTGGGCGCGGGTTGATTCCGACGACCATGCCTTCGTAGGTGTCCTGCCCGGGTTCGACGAAGAACTGCCCGCGATCGGCGAGCTGCAGTAGCGCGAACGGCGTGATGGTGCCGGAACGATCGGACACCAGCGACCCCGTGTGCCGGGCCCGGATCTCCCCCGCCCACGGCCGGTACCCGTCGAACACCGCATGGCCGACGCCGGTGCCGCGGGTCTCGGTCAGGAAGTCGGTGCGCCAGCCGATCAGGCCGCGGCTGGGAACGACGAAATCCATGCGCACCCAGCCGGTGGTGTGGTTGGCCATCTCCACCATGCGGCCCTTGCGCGCGGCCATGAGTTGCGTGACCGCCCCGACGTACTCCTCCGGGCAGTCGACGGTCATGGCCTCGAACGGCTCGTGCAGCTTGCCGTCGATGGTCTTGGTGACCACCTGCGGCTTGCCCACCGTCAATTCGAAGCCCTCGCGGCGCATCTGTTCGACCAGCACGGCCAGCGCCAGCTCGCCGCGCCCCTGCACCTCCCATGCGTCGGGCACGCCGATGTCGACCACGCGGATCGACACGTTGCCCACCAATTCGGCGTCCAGCCGGTTGCGCACCATGCGCGCGGTCAGCTTGTGCCCGGACACCTTGCCGGCCAGCGGCGAGGTGTTGGTTCCGATGGTCACCGAGATCGCCGGCTCGTCCACCGTAATCCGCGGCAGCGCAACGGGATTCGCCAAGTCGGCTAGCGTGTCGCCGATCATGATCTCCGGCAGGCCGGCGACGGCGACGATATCGCCCGCGATGGCCTCGTCGGTCGGGCTGCGTTCGACGCCCTCGGTGGCCAGCAGCTCGGTGATCTTCGCGGTTGCGATGGTCTCCTGGCCGTCCACTTCGCGGATCCACGCCACCTGCTGGCCCTTGCGGATGCGCCCGTTATAGATGCGGATCAGCGCCAGCCGGCCCAGGAAGCTCGACGCGTCGAGGTTGGTGACCAGGGCCTGCAGCGGCGCGTCCGGGTCGCCCTTGGGCTCCGGCACGTACTTTTCCAGGACCTCGAACAGCGGGTCCAGGTTCGAGCCGTCGGGGACCTGGCCATCGGGCGGCTGCGTGGTGCTGGCCACCCCGGCCCGTCCGGACGCGTACAGCGTCGGCAGGCCCAGGGCGTGCTCGGCGGCCGCGGCGGCCTCGTCGTCGAGATCCGAGGCGACATCGAGCAACAGGTCGTGGCTGGCCTCGACGACCTCGTCGATGCGCGCATCGGGCCGGTCCGTCTTGTTCACCACGAGAATCACCGGGAGGTGGGCGGCCAGCGCCTTGCGCAGCACGAACCGGGTTTGCGGCAGCGGGCCCTCGGACGCGTCGACCAGCAACAGCACCCCGTCCACCATGGACAGCCCGCGCTCCACCTCGCCACCGAAATCGGCGTGGCCCGGGGTGTCGATCACGTTGATCACCGTGACGGTCCCATCCGGGTCATGGCGGTGCACGGCGGTGTTCTTGGCCAGGATGGTGATGCCTTTTTCCCGTTCCAGGTCGCCAGTGTCCATCACGCGTTCCTGCACTTCACCGCGTTCATGCAGCGCGCCGGACTGCCGCAGCATCGCGTCGACCAGCGTGGTCTTGCCGTGGTCCACGTGGGCGACGATGGCGACATTGCGAAATGGCACGTCGGTGATTCTGGCAGCGGGGGCTTCAGATAGCGAACTGGCGGATGCTCGACCGCCCCGCGGCGTTGAGTGTGCGGTGACGGCGGTGAGTGTGCATTGGCGTCGCCCTAGGTGCACAACCAAAGCCCGGGAGGCGCACTCACCAGCCGCGGCGCCGCGGTGCCGCGCTGATCAGTTCTTTGTCGGCCACTTCCCGGGTCCGGTACACGATGTAAGGGCGGAACAGGTAGGCGACCGGCGCGCTGAACGCGTGCACCAGTCGGGTGAACGGCCACAGGGCAAACAGCGCAAGCGCGATGAACACGTGAATTTGGTAGTAGAACGCGGCGTGCGCCATCAGATCCCCCCGCGGATCGAGGATCCAGATCGACCGGAACCAGACCGACACCTTCTGCCGGTAGTCGTGCAGCTCGCCGAAGTGGGTGGCCCCGGCCAGGGTGCAGCACAGCCCCGCCACCAGCGCGCACACCAGCACCAGATACATCAGCTTGTCGTTGCGGGTGGTGGCCAAGAACACCGCCCCGTACCTGCGCCGCCGGTAGATCAGCAACCCGATGCCGATCAGGGTGGCAAAGCCGGCGGGCACGCCGAGCAACAACGCCTGCAGGTGATAGATGTGATCGCTCATCCCGACCGCGCGGGTCCACGATTCCGGAATGAACAGCCCCATGACGTGGCCCATGATCACCAGCAGGCTGCCGAAGTGAAACAGCGGGCTGCCGATCGACAGCAACTTTGACTCGTAAAGCTGCGACGAACGGGTGGTCCACCCGAACTTGTCGTAGCGATACCGCCACCAGGTGCCGACCGCCGCGACCGACAGCGCGACGTAAGGCACGTCGTCCCAGAAGATCTCGACCAATTTCATGTGAACCACGGTCAGCCTCTTTCGGTCCGCTTCGGCGGGACGGTCAGGGTAAACGGTTGCAGCCCAACGGCTTCCGCGGGAGGACCGGCCTTCGCCAGCCGTTCCGCGCGGCGCGCCTCCTGATCGGTTGCGCCCGGCAGCGTTTCGCAAACCGCCGCCACGGCGTGCCGGTACGGCGACTCGGCTTGCGCCAGCGCCCCGTGCAATACGTCGATCGGGACCCGGTGCTCGGTGAGCAGCCGCCGGCCCGCCTCGGGATCGACGGTCGCGGCGAATTCCAGCACGACGGGTAGGTGATCCGGGGCCTCCTTTCGCGGCGGCTCGACACCCGCGTCCCGGTAAGCGCTGGCGAACACCAGCATCTCCCTGCCGCGGTTACGGGTATCGCCGGCGGTCCAGTAGGTGAGGTACATCGTTGCGCGGCGGCGCAAGTCGAAGGTCTCGACATACTCCGCGGCGGCGGTCATCGGGTCGCGGCCGCGCAGCGCGACAAGCGTCCGTTCGAGCAGCGCCGCCGCGGGCCCGCTGATGTGGTCCAGCAGCTCGCTCACGGTGGCCAAGCGCTGCGCCTGCCCATCGTCGGGATAGGCCAGCAACAGCGAGGCCGCCTGCCACACCAGTCGGTCCTGCATCTCCCGGGAGGTCCCGCGCTCGGAGATCTTGGACAACAACCTCATCGCTACCCCGGATCTTCGTTGGAATCGGGGAACAGGCCCGCGGGTGCGCCGTTGCCGTCCCAGTTGAGCAGGTTGATCCTGGAGCGGCCGCCGCCGCCCGTGCCACCAGTCCCGGCGACGGCACCCGTCTGGCGCTGTTGCAGGGCGTGGAAGGTTTCCACGGCGATCGGGACCGGCGCGCCGCTGCCCTCGCCGAACGGTCCTGATTCGTACATGCCCGGCCCTCCCTCGAACGACAACGAGCACCCCATCTCGTCGGCCATCGCGGCGGCGGGCACGTCGGCCACGTATGACGTCGGAATCACGTAGCGCTCTTCGTATTTGGCGACCGCGAGCAGCCGGTACATGTTGTAGATCTGTTCTTCGGTCATCCCGACGGCATGCGGGATGTGCGGTTGCGTCTCACGGCCGAGGTTGATGTCGCGCATGTACGACCGCATCGCGGCCAGCCGCTTCAGCACCCCGGCGACCACTTCGGTGTCGCCCGCGGTGAACAGCTCGGCCAGGTACTGGATGGGGATGCGCAGCGCTTCGAGGGCGCCGAACAGGTTGCCCAGGTCCTCGCCGTCGTGGCCGTCATGGCTGACCGCGTCGACCACCGGTGACAGCGGTGGGATGTACCAAACCATCGGCATGGTCCGGTATTCCGGGTGCAGGGGAAGCGCCACCCGGTAGGTGTTGATCAGCGCGTAGACCGGTGACCGCTGCGCCGCTTCGATCCACTCATCTGCGATGCCCTCCGCCCGCGCGGCGGCGATCACCTCGGGATCGTTGGGGTCCAACAGGATCCGGCGCTGCGCCTCGTAGAGGTCCGTGTCGTTTTCCACCGACGCCGCCTCCAGCACGCGGTCCACGTCGTAGAGCACCAGCCCCAGATAGCGCAGGCGTCCCACGCAGGTTTCCGAGCACACCGTGGGCAGGCCGACCTCGATGCGCGGATAGCACAGTGTGCACTTCTCGGCCTTGCCGGTCTTGTGGTTGAAATACACCTTCTTGTAAGGACATCCGGACACGCACATCCGCCAGCCCCGGCAGCGATCCTGGTCGACGAGAACGATGCCGTCCTCGCTGCGCTTGTACATCGCGCCCGACGGGCAGGAGGCCACGCACGACGGGTTCAGGCAGTGCTCGCAGATCCGCGGCAGGTAGAACATGAAGGTCTCTTCGAGCTTGAGCTTGACCTCTTGGCTGACCTTCTTCAAAACCGGGTCGTTGGGCACGATCTCCGGCGAGCCCGCGAGGTTGTCGTCCCAGTTCGATCCCCAGGACACCTTCATCGGTTCGCCGGTGATCTGGCTGCGCGGCGCGGCCGTGGGGAAGGTGTCGCCGGCCGGGGCCTGGGTCAGGTTTTCGTAGTCGTAGGTCCACGGCTCGTAGTAGTCGTCGATGGTGGGCAGCTTGGGATTGGCGAAGATGCGCAGCAACTTGTTGATGCGGCCGCCGTCGCGCAGCCGCAACCGGCCCCTCTTGTCGCGAACCCAACCGCCGCGCCAGCGATCCTGGTCCTCATAGGTGCGCGGATAACCCACTCCCGGACGGGTTTCGACGTTGTTGAACCACACGTACTCGGTGCCCGCGCGGTTGGTCCAGGCCTGCTTGCAAGTCACCGAGCAGGTGTGGCAGCCGATGCATTTGTCGAGGTTCATCACCATCGCCATCTGCGCCATGACCTTCACTAGTAGGTCACCTCCTGGCTGCGACGGCGTACCACGGTCACCTCGTCGCGCTGGTTGCCGGTGGGGCCGAGGTAGTTGAAGGCGAACGCGTGCTGGCCGTAGCCGCCGGCCAGGTGACTGGGCTTGATCCGCACCCGCGTCAGCGCGTTGTGGTTGCCGCCGCGCTTGTTGTTGGTCTCGGTGCGCGGCATGTCAACCGTGCGCTCCTGCACGTGGTAGACGAACACCACGCCGTCGGGCATGCGGTGGCTGACGATGGCCCGGCACACATAGATGCCGTTGGCGTTGCTCGCCTCGACCCAATCGTTATCGCGCACTTTGATTTTCGCCGCGTCCCCCGGACTCATCCACATCGTCGGGCCGCCGCGAGACAGCGACAGCATGTACAGGTTGTCCTGGTAGGTCGAATGGAACGACCACTTCGAGTGCGGCGTCAAATAGCGCACGGTGAGGCCGATTCCGTCGTATCCGAGCTCGGGCTGGTTGAACAGCCGCGCCATGTCCAGCGGCGGTCGGTACACGGGCAGCTGTTCGCCGAGCTCTTCCACCCAATCGTGGGCGAGATAGAAGTGCATCCGCCCGGTGAGCGTGTGGAACGGTTTGAGGTGCTCGATGTTGATCGTGAACGGCGCGTAGCGGCGTCCGCCGGTCTCGCTACCGGACCACTCCGGGCTGGTGATCACCGGGACCGGGCGAGCCTGGGTGTCGGCGTAGGTGATCCGCCGTTCCTCACTGCCCTCGGCCAGGTGCGCCAGCCGTTGCCCGGTGCGCTTCTCCAGTTCGAGGAAACCCTCGACTGCCAGGCGCCCGTTGCACGTCCCGGACAGGGCGAGGATGACGTCAGCCATCCGCGCGGCCGTGGTGATCGCCGGACGGCCCGCTGCCGCACCGGAATTCATCACCCCGAACTTCGCGGCCAGCTCGCTGATCTCGCGGAACGGATGGACGGTGTAGCCCTTCACGGTCATGCCGAACTGGTCGACGAGCGGGCCCAGGGTCACCCATTTGTCGTAGATCGCCGCGTAGTCGCGTTCCACCACAGTGAGTTTGCTCATCGTCCTGCCCGGCACGGGCACGTCGCCGGTGCGCAGCCAATTGCGTTCGGTGCCATCGGGATACGCCATCGCATCCGGCGTGTCGTGCTGCAGCGCGGTCAGGACGACGTCGTTGCGCGTGCCCAGATGCTTCCGGGCCATGGCGCTGAAGGCGCGGGCGATGGCGCCGAATGCCTCGAAGTCCGAACGTGTTTCCCACGGCGGGTCGATCGCTGGGGAAAACGCGTGCACGTACGGGTGCATGTCGGTGCTGGACAGGTCGTTCTTCTCGTACCACGTCGCGGCGGGCAACACCACGTCCGATACCAGAGTCGTCGACGTCATCCGGAAGTCGATCGACATCATCAAATCCAGCTTGCCCTCGGGAATTTCCCGGTGCGCGGCCACATCCACGGGCCGCACGCCGTCGGCGGGCGCCTCGCATTGCACGTTGGAGTCCGTGCCCAGCAGATGTTTGAGGAAGTACTCGCCGCCCTTGCCCGACGAGCCGATCAGGTTCGACCGCCAGACCGACAGCACGCGCGGCCAGTTGACGGGATCGTCGGGATCGGTGATCGATAGCTTCAGCTTGCGCTGGGCGAGCTGTTCGGCGACGTACTCGGTGACGTCGCGCCCCGCCTGGGTTGCCTCGTCGGCGACATCGAGGCTGGAGCGGTCGAACTGCGGATAGAACGGGCTCCAGCCCATCGCCGTCGCCGAGGCCAACAGGTCAATCGTGTGCTGGTCGTCGAACTTGCCGCGGCCCAGCGGGCTGGACAGCTTGTCCGCCCCATAGGTGTCGTAGCGCCACTGGTCGGTGTGCGCATACCAGTACGAGGCGCCGGGCACCTGCCGCGGTGGCCGCGACCAGTCGGTGGCATTCGCCATCGTCTGCCAGCCGGTCAACGGGCGCACCTTCTCCTGGCCGACGTAGTGCGCCCATCCGCCGCCGTTGCGCCCCATCGACCCGGTCAACATCAGCAGCGCCAGCACCGAGCGATACATGACGTCGCTGTGGAACCAGTGGCAGATGCCGCCACCCATGATCACCATGGAACGTCCGCCGGATTCCTCTGCGTTGCGGGCGAATTCCTTGGCGACCCGAATCGCTTGCGCGGCAGGCACACCGGTGATCGGTTCCTGCCAGGCCGGGGTGTTCTGCTGGCTGGGGTCGTCGTAACCGGTCGGCCATTCGCCGGGAAGACCGTCGCGCTGCACCGCGTAATGGGCCAGCATCAGGTCGAACACCGTGCACACCTGGTGCTCGCCGACGCGGCGCACCGGCACGCCGCGGTGCACCGTCTCCCCGTGGCCGTCGATCGTGTCGAAGCTGGGCAGTTCGACCAGTTGAACGTCCTGCGTGCCCGCAACGCTCAGCGCCGGGACAACTGGGCCCAGGTCGAGGTTCCATTTCCCGACGCCGTCCTCACCGAACCGGAATCCCAGGGAGCCGTGCGGCACGACGACCCGGTCGGTGACCTCGTCGACCAGGGCGGGTTTGAACGTCGCGTTCTCGACTTCCTCGCCGATGTCGGCCGCGGTCAGGAACTTGCCGGGCACTAGCGAGTCGCCGCGCCGCTCCAGCTTGATCAGGAACGGCAGGTCGGTGTAGCGGCGAACATAGTCGACGAAGAACGGAACCTGCTTGCGCACATAGCATTCCGAGAGAATGACGTGGCCCATCGCCATCGCCAGTGCGGCATCGGTTCCGGCGGCGCAGCGTATCCACTCGTCGGCGAACTTGGTGTTGTCGGCGTAATCCGGGCTCACCACAACGACTTTGGTGCCCCGATAGCGAGCCTCGGCCATCCAGTGCGCGTCCGGGGTTCGGGTGATCGGGACATTGGAACCCCACATCATCAAATACGACGCGTCCCACCAATCCCCGGACTCGGGCACATCGGTCTGGTCTCCGAACACCTGCGGCGAGGCCACCGGCAGGTCGGCATACCAGTCGTAGAACGAGGTCATCACCCCGCCCAGCAGCGAAACGAATCGCGAACCCGCCGCATGGCTGACCATCGACATGGCCGGAATCGGCGTGAAGCCGGCGACCCGGTCCGGGCCGTACGTCTTGATGGTGTGCACGTGGGCCGCGGCGATCAGCTCGGTCGCCTCGGCCCAGGTCACCCGGACCAGCCCGCCCTTGCCGCGGGCCTGTTGGTAGCGGCGACGACGTTCCGGATCGGCCTGGATATCCGCCCACGCGAGCACGGGGTCACCGAGCCGCGCCTTGGCCTCACGGAACATCTCGACCAGCACGCCCCGCGCATACGGATAGCGCACCCGCGTGGGCGAATAGCTGTACCAGGAGAACGACGCGCCCCGGGGGCAGCCACGCGGCTCGTATTCGGGGCGGTCGGGGCCCACCGACGGGTAGTCGGTCTGCTGGGTTTCCCACGTGATGATCCCGTCCTTGACGTAGATCTTCCACGAGCACGATCCGGTGCAGTTGACCCCGTGCGTGGAGCGGACCACCTTGTCGTGGCTCCACCGGTCGCGGTAGAACACGTCACCTTCGCGGCCGCCCTCGCGCGTGACGGTGCGCAGATCGGCGGAGAACTCGCCGGGCGTGAAGAAACGCCCACTACGCTCCAACAACTCCTCGAGCGGTCCACCAACGTGAGGTGTGGCAGTCAAACGGTAAACCCCCTACTCAAAACAACGGCGTGTCTCGCTGCTGGGTTCGAATGCGGTAGTCCGCCCGCGCGATCCGCACAATCGGCAATCGCGTGTCCGACGGCGTTGGCGACCCGCGCGCTGGGCGGCAATCGACCCTCAGCGTAGGTCCCGGATGACCGTCCTACCACATCGACCACGCGGGGCCTGTGAGTAGAAATTACTGCCATCGACGTGGGGTTTCCGTATTCGCGTACGCCGGATCACGGCGTGGAAACAGCGCCCACGCCGTCGGGCCAACCATCGGGATCGCTACCGGCATGCAAATCGAGGTTAGGGTCTATTTGAGCTTGTTAGCTTCCAGTTTCACGCGTGTCTGCTGCAATAGCGCTGTACGTTCCCTGCGGAGAAACTGTGGACTCGTCAGGAGCTTGCTCGCAGCGCCCGAATCAGGTCCGCTAACCAGGCCCGGTCGGCCGGCACCCAATCGACGTCATGCAGTTCGTACGCCGTCACCCAACGCAGCGCCCGATGGTCATGCGGGTGCGGTTCCCCGCCGAGCAACCGCACGCGGTACGCCCGCAGCGTCGTCATGCCGTCCAGCGCAATGTCGTCGCCGAGGCGGTCGCCCACCGCGACATCGCCGACGTCGAGACCAAGCTCCTCGGCCAATTCGCGGGCCAGCGCGTCGCGCTCGGTCTCGCCGGTCGCCACCTTGCCGCCGGGCAGCTCCCAGCGGCCGGCCAGCTCCGGCGGCCGGACGCGTTGCGCCACCAAGAGCGTCGAGCCGGCGATGACTGCCCCGGCGACGACGATCTGGGTCGGCATGGCCAGTCACGGTATACCGCCCGTCGAGGGCGCGGCTGGACTTACCTAATGCTGCGGTTGGCCGGGGTGGCGGCGAGACCCGCCCAGATTCCCTGCTCTAGCTGTGCCTCCATCGCCGGGCCCCCGGGCGGAGCTGTCTGTTGGCAGCCACAGCCGAGCGCGCCGAATGGATTCGGGTCGGTGCCGGTTTGATTCGCGTCGGCCCGGGCGGTTGCCGCGCCCCCAACGCCGACGCCGAGAACGACGGCGGCGCCGACGATAATTTTGGTGATCACCCGGTGGTGATGGGTCGTCATGTCATCCTCTTTCATCAGTCTTCCGTGAAATCCCCGCGCCTGGATGCTCCGCCGCCGGGCCACACCCCACGAACCCACCATTTCGTGTCCTTTGTTGGTGTGCAACGCGATTGGCTGATTACATAGACGCTTCATGCTTTTGATTGATTCGACGCCCGTGCGCTGAGATGGTTCCGAATCCTGAGAAAACGCAAAGTGTCACGTGACAAGCAGGTCAAACAGGCCTGCGCCGCAACGCATTTACGAGGGAGAGTCAGCTACGCGTCGGTCATTGCCGGGTGAGGACGAATGCCTCGATGTGGCGGTCGCCCGCCCGTGCTTCGTACTTCGCCCAGCCCGGATAGAGCTCAACGCCTCTGGCCCAGATCTCGTCTCGCTCGCTTGGCGTGGCACGTCGTGCGGTGCCCTGCCAGGTGTCGCCCTCGATGGATACCGTGGCTTGCGGGTTGGCCTTCAGGTTGTGATACCAGGCCGGGTGTTTTGCGCCGCCCCAGTTGGAGGCGATGAGGGCTAGGCCGTCGGGGTGCGGAATTCCGTACACCGCGACGGTGCGGGGTTCGCCGGACTTGGCGCCCTTCGTGGTGAGGATGACCACCGGTACACCGGTGGCGATCCCGGCGAAACTACGTCGGCCGCCGGTGACCTTGGTGATGAGTTGGTCGAGGCGGTTCGCGGTCGGCCGCAGAAGGGCCACACCGACTTTCGTGGCCGCAAAGGTTCGCATCACCCGATGGAAGGCACTGGCATCCTCGAACGACCGCTGTGGCATGGTGACATTCTTGCCCAAACGCGGCGCCGTTACGACCCCGAACAACGGTTGGCGCGCGGAGTATGTTCGGGGTATGGCTGTGTTAACGGATGAGCAAGTAGACGCCGCACTGCCCGACCTCGACGGCTGGGAGCGTGCCGAGGGTGCCCTACGCCGGTCGATAAAGTTTCCGAGCTTTCTGGCCGGCATCGACGCGGTGCGTCGGGTCGCCGAGCACGCCGAGAGCAAGGATCATCACCCTGATATCGATATTCGTTGGCGGACAGTGACTTTCGCTCTGGTGACGCATTCCGAGGGCGGTATCACCAAGAACGACATCGACATGGCGCGCGATATCGACGGGATCGTCGCGGACTAACCGGGCGACGAAGCGGCCCGCTCGGCGGGCTGCGCAGAAGCCTGCCCTTCGGAGGGGACGGCGCGGCGGCCGGCGACAGCGACCCAGATCAGGGTCGCCAGCGCGGCCACGATGTAGACCAGCCCGGCCCACGCCAGATACCACGGGCGGCCGAGTTGCCAAATGGTCGGCTGCGCGAAGCTCAGCAGCCACGGCACGCCAACGATGGTGAGCCCCAACCAACCCCAGCCCACAATCGATGCGCCGGGCCATCGGCGCACCGGCCCGTGAATCGCCCAGATCATCAGCGGGACCAACCACACCCAGTGATGGGTCCACGAAATCGGCGAGAGCAGCAGCCCGAACAACTCGACCACCAGGAGCTTGCCCAGCCGATCGGAGGGGTCCAGCGCCCGCCACGCGAGGACGGCCAGGACTGCCGTGACGGCGATGGCGGCCAGCACAAGCGGACCGAAGCCGGCGTCGTGGCCCAGGATCCGCGAAATGCCGCCACGCCAGGACTGATTGAACGAGGTGGCGATGGGCCCGACCCGGCGCGCGTCGCCCAGCAGGTCGGTGAAGTAGTAGCGCGCCTGATCGCCGACGACGAGTAGCGATATCCCGACGGTGCCAAGGAAGACGACCGCGGAGGTCACCGCCGCGCCGACGCGCCGGACGCCGAGGAGGTAGACACCGGCGATCGCCGGTGTGAGCTTGATCCCGGACGCCACGCCGACCAACAGTCCCGATAGCCACCACCGTGTGGTGCAGGCGGCCCAGAGCACCCCGATCATCAGCAGCACATTGATCTGCCCGTAGTCGAAGGTGCTGCGCAACGGCTCGATCCAGATGCTGACGGCCGTCCAGGCCATCGCGACGCGCCGGCTGCCCCCGCCCAGCAACCGTTGGCTGATCCGAATCGCGCCGTACAACGCCGCGATCGTCGCGATCTGCCACAGGAAAGCCACGAGGCCAAACGGCAACAGGTGCAGGGGGTAAAAGACGACGGCCGCAAACGGCGGATAGGTGAACGGGAGCGGGAAGTCCGGCGTCTGATCGGCGTACGTGTAGCCGTACAGGCTGCCGGGGTGGTCGATAGCCGCCGCGCCGCCGAGGTAGACGTGCAAGTCGACGAAGTTCGCCCCGTGGGGTGCCAGGTATGTCCAGGCGAGGCGCGCGGCGACGCTGACGGCTAGCAGCACCGGCGCGGCCGCGACGAGCAGATTCGCCAGCCGCCGGGTGTTCGATGCCGCCGGGGCGGCCGAGGTGGCGTCTATCCGCCCGACTTTAGCGATCGACGCAGACGCTCGATCACCGCCGTCACACGTATCCATAACGATCGAATAAATGCCACACGTGTCACTTGAGTCACACCAGCATCAACGTACCTTCAGGCCGGGACCTGTCGTCGATAACTCAGGGAGAGTCATGCCAACCATCTGGACCTACATGCGGGCATCCGCCGTTCTGGTCGGTTCGTCCGCCGCGCTACTCACGGGCGGTATCGCCCACGCCGACCCCGTGCCGGCGGACCCAGTACCCAACATTCCGCAACAGCTGATCGCTTCTGCGGCCAACGCGCCGCAGATTCTGCAAAACCTCGCAACCGCACTCGGGGCGACCCCGCCGGCCACACCGGCGGCTCCCGGTATCACCTTTCCGGGACTGACTCCGGCCGCGGCCGCGCCCGCGGCGTCGTCTCCGGCTGCTATCCCGTCCCTTCCCGGGATCACGGCGCCGGCAGCCACCTCACCCATAGCGCCCGCGGCTACCTCCGCACTCCCGGGGCTCAACTCGATCCCAGGGTTGGCACCGGCGGCACCGGCGGCGCCCGCCGTGCCGGCGGCTCCGACGATTCCGGGCCTGCCGGTTTCGATCCCGGGCGTGCCGGCAACTCCGGCCGTTCCGGCGGCACCGGCGACTCCGGCGGCGAGGGTGAACATGCCGGCACTGCCGGGCTTACCGCTGAATGTGCCACCGCAGCTTTCGCTTCCGGGCGACCTGTCGGCGCTGGCCAACGGCGGCGTCCCGGGTGCCCCGGCAGCGGCGGCACCGGCAGCACCGGCACCGCTTACCCCGCCGTCGCTGCTTTCCGCCCTGCCCTGAGCTGCCCACTAGACAGCTCACCCACCACCTAGGACCGGAGGACACCGTGGCAAGCACTTGGAATCTGTCCAAAGGTTTGGCCGCTGTCGCCACGGCGTCGGTTGCCGCGTTCGGGCTCTGCCCGAGCGCGGCGGCCGACCCGGCGGCGCCACAGCCGACACCGCAACCGAACTCCGCTCAGCAGTTACCCGGCCTGCCGGCGTTATCGCAGCTGAGCCCGATCATCCAGCAGGCGGCCAGCAATCCCGCGCAAGCGACGCAGCTGCTCATGGCCGCGGCACAGGCATTCGCCCACAATCCGACCGCGCCGACCGAGTCCAAGAACGTGGCCGCGTCGGTGAACCAGTTCGTCCGAGAGCCCGGCGCGCCGGATGCCGTCGCCCCGGCGGATACCGGACCGGTGCCACACGTGCCACCGGAGGGTGTCGTGCCCGGCGTGCAAGCGCACCTGCCGACGGGCGTCGATCCCGTCCGCGCGGCGGGTCCGGCTCCGGCCTCAGCACCCGTCGCCACCCCACCCGTCGCCACCCCGCCCGCGCCGGTGGCAGCACCGGCCTCACCGGCGCCCGACGCCGCGGCGCCAGCCCCCGACCCCGCACCGGCAGCGGCTGCTGCGCCGGCCGCGCCCGCGGCGGCTCCCGGTTTCGGCCCTGACGCCCCGCCGACGCAGGACTTCATGTACCCCTCGATCGGCACCAATTGCCTTGCGGACGGCACCAGTTCGATCGCGACCGCGCTCTCGGTGGCGGGGCCGACCAAGATTCCGACGCCGGGCCCCGCGGCCGGCCAGACGGCCTACGTGTTCACCGCCGTCGGGACCCCCGGGCCCGCCGAGGTGCAGAAGCTGCCGTTGAACGTCACCTGGGTGAACCTGACCACGGGCAAGTCAGGGAGCGTCACCCTCACGCCACGCAACGACATCAACCCGGACGGTCCGACGACCTTGACGGCGATCGCCGATACGGGGTCGGGCAGCATCATGTCGACGATCTTCGGACAGGTCACTACCAAAGAAAAGCAGTGTCAGTTCATGCCCACCATCGGCTCGACGGTGGTGCCTTAGCACCACCCGACCGTCACGCGGTCGCGGCTAGTACGCCATGAACAAGATGGCGTCGCGGTCGTACTCCAGGCCCGGATGAACGCTGGCAAGGTGGGCCTGGGTCAGTTCGACCAGCTCGTCCTCGTCCTTGCCGACGATGGCTTCGCCGCACGGACACGTCAGGTGTGTCTTCACGTTGCCGCCTTTCCCTTCGCTGCTGCCTTCATCTGCTTCTTGTAGGACCGCACTTTCCCGAGTGATTGGGCGTCGACGATGTCGGCGACGGACAGGTGAGCGCCGGACTTGCCGAACTCCCCGGCGGCGGCCCGCCAGCCGGTCGGCGTCACGCCATACTGCTTGCCCAGCAGCGCCAGGAAGATCTTCGCCTTCTGCTCGCCGAAGCCGGGCAGCCCCTTGACCCTCCGGAGCAGTTCCTTCCCGTCGGGCTCACCGGCCTTCCACAACCCGGCCGCTTCGCCGTCATAGCTATCCACGATGATCTGGGCCAGGGCCTGGATCCGCTTGGCCATCGATCCCGGAAAGCGGTGTATCGCAGGCCTTTCCGCGCACAGCGCGGCGAACTTGTCCGGGTCGTAGGCCGCGATCTGGCCGGCATCCAGGCTGCCCAGGCGGTCCGCGATCTTCTTCGGCCCCGCGAAGGCCGTCTCGAATGGCACCTGTTGATCAAGCAGCATGCCGATCAACAACGCGAACGGGTCGTCATCCAGCAGCGCGTCGGCGGCGGGATCGCCGGCCAGTCGTAGGTTCGGCACTCACACATAGTAAAACCGTGCCGAAGGCCCCGCGCCGTGGGCGCTGCGGCGCCACGGCCAGGTCATCCATGACGGCACACACCGTTCGGCTGCACCAACGGCTCGGAGGGTGCAACTATTTGCCGATGGAACAGGACGACCCCGAGCGACGCATCGCCGAGCTGGAACGTCAGCTTGCGGCGCAGAATCGCGGCGCAGATGTGCCGCCGGCAGGCGCGGACCGCGCGGCTGAGTCGCGCCGTTTCGTGGCAACCACCTCGCGGATGCAGACGTGGCTTCTCATCTACACATACGGCTGGTGGGCGGCGATCCCGGCGATGTTCGCGGTGATGGTCGCGGTTCGTCCCGCGTACGCCACTGGCTGGGCGGTCGTCGGCCTCATAGTTGTCGGAATGATCCTTTTTGGTGTACTCGGCAGTCGGCGGTGGGGTTGGAGCAGGAAGATTCCCATTTGCGTCACGAGCGACGGCCTGACTGTCGAAGACAGGCCGGGCGAGGTTTTCTCATTCAAGGACGCGCAGCTCGGCCGGTGGACTCTGGGGCAGGACATCACGATCTCGGGTACGGCACTTCACCTGCAATGCGGCCCCACCGCTTCATTCTCGGCGGACGAGATCATCGCCTCGGCACCGCAACACCGCTCAAAGCGCCGCCCACCGGCCGCGTCGACGGCTGGTTGCAGGCCGCAGACTTCGACGAGGTTCTCACCCTGGCCGCCCGACGCTCTGAGTTGGATGTACGCGGGCCTGCACCGGGCGAGCCGCTCCGTTGTCTGCTGTATCCGCCTCCCGAACCCATGGGGCGGTTCCAATTACGAGTAAACCAACAGCCCGCGCAAGCACGCCTAGCCATTGACGTCGGTACAGATTTGGTCCGGGTAATCGACCCGAACACCAATGCGATCGTTGCCTCGGCTTCGCGCGCGCAGGTGACCGCGACACCGGCAAATTACAAGCACGTCGATCCAGAGCAGTCGTACAACGTGCCGGTCCTAGTCGTGCGCATCCCCGGTTGGCAACCACTCACCATCAAATGTCGTGGCGCGTGGCGCGGCAACGTGCCCATGGAGAAGAAGGAACCCGAATTTAGGGTGTCGGACCCGGATTCGCGGGCGCTTGTTGAGCAATTCGGCTTGGCGGCGAACTTGAAAGACTAAGCCCGACGTAGTATGCCGATCAGCAGCGCGAAAACCCTTGCCCGCCAACGACTACGGCTCTAGCCGCTCTTGCGGCGGAATTCCCGGCGGCTCTCGGCTGGACCGTGCGCCCGCGGCTGCTTGTCGCCGCCGTCCTTGTGGTCGGATCCGCCCGACGACTTCGCCTTCTTGCGGTCGAGCGCCTCGCGGAACCTGCGCTTGGTCTCGTCCTCTTGCTGAGGGTTCGATTCGGCCATGACGGCAGCTTAACCCGGACTCCCCGCGCCTGGCGCGTGGATTTACCGCTTGCCCGGCGGCATGCCGTAGACGTGCGAGACCCGCAACGTCAGCAACACCCGCCGATCGGTGACCATCGCCTCGCGGAACTCGTCCCAATCCGGATGTTCCCCGGCGATGTTGCGATACAAAGCAATCAGCGCCTCGACGGTGTCGTCGTCGGGCGCGGCCGCCGGGGGCGTCAGTTCCGCCGTGCCCTCAGCGACGGCGTACGACCATCCGTCGTCGGCGTCGACCAACAGCGACGCGCGCGGGTCGCGGCGCAGGTTGCGCGTCTTGGCGCGCGGCTCGGTGATGGAGACCCGCACGGCCAGCTCGCGCGGATCGAAGTGATAGCTCACGTTCGACAGCTGCGGGCGCCCGTCACGCTTGATGGTGGCTAATACCCCGAGAGAGTTCCCACTGATGACGGCCAACAATTTGTCGTCGAAGACTTGGCGTCCCATGTCGAAAGCCTACGTCGTGGTGAAATCGCACTATGACCAAGTACGCGGCCTTCCTGCGGGGTGTCAACGTCGGCGGCGTCAACCTCAAGATGGCCGAGGTGGCAGCCGCGCTGACGGACGCGGGATTCAAGAATGTGCGCACCATCCTGGCCACCGGCAACGTGGTGCTGGAGTCCTCGGCCAAGGCCGCCGCGGTGCGCAAGAAAGCCGAATCGGCCCTCCGCGAGCGATTCGGCTACGACGCCTGGGTGCTGACCTATGACATCGACACGGTGCGTGCCATCAGCGACGGCTATCCCTTCGAGCGCGAGGTCGAGGGGTATCAGTCCTATGTCACGTTTGTCGCCGACGCGGCGGTGCTCGACGAACTCGCCGGGCTGAGCGGCAAGGCCGGCGCGGACGAGAAGATCAGCCGCGGCGACGGGGTCGTCTATTGGCAGGTGCCCAAGGGCGGAACCCTGAACAGCACCATCGGCAAGACGATGGGCAAGCCGCGCTACAAATCGTCGACCACCACCCGCAACCTGCGCACGCTGGACAAAGTCTTACGGTGAGCGGCCCAATACCCCAGTGCGCCAACGGGTTTCCGGCGATCGGCTAGCCGGAGTCCTGATCGTCGGGCACGTCCTCGATGTAGCGCACCGCGTCGGCCTTGTCCAGGCCCAGTCCCCGGGCGACACGGACGTATTCGCGGGCCGCGGCCGCCATCGCCGCGTCGGTCGGGTCGTAGCGAGCGACGAAAGTGCCGAAGCGGCCCCGGGTTTCGACGATGGCCGCGGTTTCCAGCTCCCGGTAGGCGCGGGCCACGGTATTGACGGCCACGCCGAGTTGGCCGGCCAGCTCACGCACGGTCGGCAGCCGGGTGCCGGGCGGCAATGCGCCGTCGCGGACCCCGTCGATGACCTGCGTTCTGAGCTGGTCGAACAACGGCCTGCGCGCCTTCAGGTCGACCTTCAACCAGTCCGCCAGCTCCACGTACCCAGTATCACCTACGCACCGCTATCTTGGGGGGATGCGAGTGACGGTGCTCAGCGGCGCGGGAATCTCCGCGGAGAGCGGCGTGCCGACATTCCGTGACGACAAAAACGGGTTGTGGGCCCGCTTCGATCCGTACGAGTTGTCCAGCACCCAGGGGTGGCGCAACAACCCCGAACGGGTCTGGGGATGGTACCTGTGGCGCCACTACCTGGTGGCCAACGTCGAACCGAATGCGGGGCACCGTGCCATCGCCGACTGGCAGGACCATGCCGAGGTCAGCGTCGTCACGCAGAACGTCGATGACTTGCACGAGCGCGCCGGCAGCGCCGCCGTGCACCACCTGCACGGAAGTCTTTTCGAATTCCGTTGTGCGCGTTGCGATATGCCGTATACGGAGGCATTACCCGAGATGCCGGAACCGGCGCTGGAGGTCCAGCCACCGGTCTGCGGCTGCGGCGGCCTGATTCGGCCCGACATCGTGTGGTTCGGTGAGCCGTTGCCCGACGAGCCGTGGCAGCGGGCGCTCGAGGCGACGGAGACCGCCGACGTGATGGTGGTGGTCGGGACATCCGCGATCGTCTACCCGGCGGCTGGCCTGCCGGAACTGGCGCTGGCCCGCGGCACGGCCGTCATTGAAGTCAACCCCGAACCGACGCCGCTGAGCGGCGCCGCCACCCTCAGCCTGCGCGAGACCGCGAGCCAGGCATTGCCGGAGCTGCTGCAGCGACTGCCCGCCCTGCTCGGCTAACCGCAGACGCTAGGCGCGGCGCGCCCGGCCCAATAACAACTCCGACACCGGCAGCGGCACCCACACCGGCAGCGTCCACTCCCGCCGAGAATTCAGCACCTTGAACCCGGCGTCGAGGATCGCGCGCTCGGTGTCGCGATGGGTGTGGCAGTTCCCAAAGAGCCTGGGCCACAGGGTCGCATCGGCGAGACGCTGCAGCCGGCCCCGCCCACCGGCGCTGGCCACATGCTCGAGATAGCGCAGCTCGCCGCCCGGCCGCAGCAACGAATGCAGGCGCCCCAGCACCATCGCGGGATCCTCCACCGAACACAGCACCAGCGAGCACACGACCGCGTCGAACGGCGTCGCGCCGCCGAACGCCTCGACGGTCTCGCCGGTCACGACGACCGGGACGGCCGCGGCGGCGGCCGCCTTGCGGGCCCGCGCCGCCAGCCGCGGCTCGGGCTCGACGGCCACCACTTGCTCGACGGAATCCGGGTAGAGCCCGAAGTTCGTCCCAATGCCCGCACCGATTTCCAGCACTCGGCCCGACAAGCCGGCCAGGTTCTCCCGGCGCAGCGCCCGCACTGCCTCGACCTCGCGGGCGGCCACCAGGGGCCAGATCCGGGCGAAGAACGGATTGTCGACGGTGGATGCCGGCGTCGTAGCCGTCATGTTCGCAGTCCCTCCCTAACCGACGTTGGTCACCGTCTCCGTGACCTCGTGACCATTGTGCTGTGCCGCGACCCCGACGGGTTCGAGTTGGACATCTTTCGTCGGCGCCTCGCTGATGCCGAACCGCTCGTGCAGCCGCACCAACGGCTTGGGCGCCCACCAATTCCATCGGCCCATCACATGCATGAACGCCGGAACCAGCACCATCCGCACCAGGGTCGCATCTGCGAACACGGCCAGCGTCAGGCCCAGGCCGAACATCCGCATGAACGACACGTGCGCGGCGATCAGCGCGGCGAACGACATCGACATCACCAGCGCGGCCGCGGTGATCACCCGCCCGGTGCGGGCCACGCCGTGCGCCACCGCTTCGTCGTTGGCGGCGTGCGCCTGCTTGGCGATTGGCTTCGCCGGCCGGTACTGCAGCCAGTACTCGCGGATCCGGGAGATCAGGAACACCTCGTAGTCCATGGACAACCCGAACGCGATGCAGAACAACAGCACCGGCATGTTCGCGACGAGCGTGCCGCTTGGGGTCGTTCCCAGCGCGCCGAGATGGCCGTCCTGGAAGATCCACACCAGCGCGCCGAACGCCGCGGTCAGCGACAGCACGTTGCACATCAGGGCCTTCACCGGCATCACCACGCTGCCGGTCAGCAGGAACAGCAACACGAAGGTCACGGCGGCCATCAGCCCCAGCACCAGCGGAAGCCGATCCGTCACCGCGTCGACGCTGTCGCGGTTGACTTGCGCGACGCCGGCAAGCTCGGCGGGCCTGCCGGCGGGACCGGGTACTGCGCGCAGGTTTTTCAGCTGCGCGTCCGAGGCTGCGGAAAACAGCGGCGCCGCGCTGCTCACCGTCAGGAAGGCGCTGCCGTCGGCCATGCCGGTGGCCGCCGCCGGCGGTCCTACCCGGTTTCCGTTCACGAACGTCCCGCCCGGCGCCGATACCTCCGACACGTCGGAAACCCGGGACAAATCCGCGGCGTACCGGTCCAGGTCGGTCGGGCTCACGCCGCCGGCGTCGGGAATGACTACTGGCACCGACGTCGAGAAGTCGTGCGCGAAATTGGTGCGCAACTGGTCACCGACCTGATGCGCCGACGCCGAGCGCGGCAGGACCCGGTCGTCCGGGAACCCCCACTTGACCGAGATGAAGGGAAGCCCGAGCACCAGCAGCAGGGCACCGACGCCCAGGCTGAGGGGCAGCCAGCGGCGCATCACGAACTTGCTCGACCGGTACCAGAACAATTGCTCGACCGGCTTGTGCACCGGATCCGGGCGCCTCATCTTTTTAGGCAGCGCCCGGCGCACCAGTGTGCGCGCGTTCAGCGAGTCCAGTCGCGGTCCCAGCAGCACGATGGCGGCCGGGGTAATCACGATGGACGCGGTCGCGACGAAACCCACGGTCGCCACCCCGGCGTAGGCGAACGACTTCAGGAAGTACATCGGGAAGAGCGCCGTCGCCGACATCGACAAGGCGACGGTGACCGCGGAGAACAGCACCGTGCGGCCCGACGTGGCCATGGTCCGGATCAGTGCCTGGTCTCGGTCACCGCCCTCGGCCAGCTCGTCGCGATAGCGGCTCACGATCAGCAGCGTGTAGTCGATGGCCAACGCTAGGCCCAGCGCGGTGCTCAGGTTGAGCGCGAAGACCGACACCTGGGTGCCGAGCGCGATCAGCCGCAGCACCGACATCGAGCCGACGACGGCCAGCGCGCCGAGGGACATCGGCAGCGCCGCCGCGAGCAGGCCGCCGAACACCCAGATCAGCACCAGGAAGCTCAGCGGGATCGCGATCGCCTCCATGACGACCAAGTCGTCCTGGTTCTGTTTGTTGATCTGGGCGTACTGCATCGCCGAACCACCCGCACGGACGCTGACGCCGTCGCGGTCGTGGGCGAATTCGTCGGCCAGGGTCTGGGCGTTCTGCTGCGCGTTGGTTTCGCCGCCCTTGAGGTTGATCACGATCAAGCCCGATTTCCCGTCCTGGCTGACCAGATCGGCACCGGCCCCCGCGGGCGTTCCCGTCCACGGCGAGGCGACGTTGTACACCAGCGGCGACCGCTGCAATTGGTCGACCAACTCGGTTCCCACGCTGCGGGCCTGCTCGCTACCGGCGCCCGCGGGCGCGGTTAGGAGGATCAGCATTTGCTGACCGCTCTGCCCGAACTTGTCGGTCAACACGGCGATGGCGCGGGCCGACTCCGAGTCGGGATCCTGGAAACCGCCGGGCGCCAGGCTCTTGGCGACGGGAACGCCGAAGATCGCGGCGGCTATGAAGACCAGGACGGCAACCGCAACGATGCGGCGCGGCGCCGCGATGGCCAGCCGAGCGGTCGCCTGCAGCATGATCGTCCTTCCGCCAGGCCAGGCAACGCTCGCCCGCACCCAGAGCCGCGGCAACCATCCGGCAGGGTTACCGGTGCCAAACGACACCTTCTGTGGACACGCATACGCACGCCCACATGGTTCAACGCAGTGCCAAACCTGCGCGATACTAAGAGTCTAGAAAGAAAACTGGGCCGCAGGTAGGCCCGCTGACCGGCCCAATCCGTCGCTCGACGACGGGCGAACCTACCGGCGAGTAAATTGCCACCATTTTCCGAATCGTGACTCAAAGATTCCTTAATGGTGGCCCATACGCTCAGTCTCATGTGGATCGACGACTCGAGTGCTGACGTCATCAAGGCTGACTTCGAGGCCCTTTACCACGGCGACATGCTGGTGGAAGGTGAGACCTCCGAGCAGTTCGAAGACTCGCACCCGCTGCCTACGGCAAGCTGACCGCCATGAGCGTGCTCGCGCGGCTACTGATGGCCGAACCCGCCATTACCCGATGGTTCCGTCGATAACTTCGTTCTTGTTTCCCAGACAGCCCTCCGCATGCGGGGGGCTTTCTTTTTGCCCCTGAACCTCAGCGGGGCGCCATGCGGATGGCGCCGTCGAGGCGGATGACCTCGCCGTTGAGCATCGGATTTTCGATTATGTGGAGGGCCAAGGCGCCGTACTCGTCGGGATCGCCCAGCCGGGCCGGGTGCGGCACCTGCTTGCCCAGCGACTTCTGCGCCTCCTCGGGCAGCGAACCCAGTAGCGGCGTCTTGAACAATCCCGGCGCGATCGTCACCACGCGGATGAGCTCGCGCGACAGGTCGCGCGCGATCGGCAGCGTCATGCCGACGACGCCGCCCTTGGACGCCGAGTAGGCGGCCTGCCCGATCTGGCCCTCGAACGCGGCAACCGATGCGGTGTTGATGATGACGCCGCGCTCTTCTCCGATTGGTTCGGTCTTGGCGATGCGCTCGGCGGCCAGCCGCAGCACGTTGAACGTCCCGATCAGATTGACCCCGATCACCTTCTTGAACCCGTCCAGCGGGAACGGGCCATCCTTCGACAGCGTCTTGATGGCGTTGCCGATGCCCGCGCAGTTGACGTTGATGCGCAGCGGGCCGAGCGACTCGGCCGTGTCGAGCGCGCCGGACACGGCGGTCTCGTCGGTGACGTCGGCCTCGACGAAACACGCCCGATCGCCCAGCTCGCCAACCGCGTCTTCGCCGCGCAGGTCCAGCACCACCACCTGTGCGCCGGCGTCGAGCAGCCGCTTGGTGGTGGCCAGGCCCAGACCCGACGCTCCCCCGGTGACGACCGCTACGGCGTCTTTGATCTCCATCCGAGTCCTTCCCTATCGCCATCCCGCCAACCAGTTGGTTGGGGACTATACCCAGTCGCTGAGCACGGCCTCGACATCGGCCACCGGCGACGCGGGCCGCGGCGTTTCGGCCGCCGTGCGGGAGAACCGCGGAGCGGGCAACGGCTGCAGCGCGCCGTTGACTTCATAGAAGGTGTTCCGCTCGGTGATGTGCGGCTCGGTCTGCACCTCACCGAAGGCCAGCACCGGCGTGACGCAAGCGTCGGAGTCGGCGAACACCTTCGTCCAGTGATCGCGATCGTGGGCGATGAACGCCTCGGTGAGCGCGGCCCGCAGCTCGGGCCAGCGGGTCGTGTCGTTCTGTGGCGGCAGGTTCGCGGCGTCCAGACCGAGGCCGGCCAGCATGGCCGCATAGAACTGGGGCTCGATGGCGCCGACCGCGACGTAGCGGCCGTCGGCGCACTCGTAGGTGTCGTAGTAGGGCGCGCCGCCGTCGAGCATGTTCGTGCCACGCTCGTCGGTCCACATGCCTGAGGCGCGCATCTGCCACATCATCTGGATCAGCACGCTCGAGCCGTCGACCATCGCGGCGTCGACGACCTGACCCTTGCCGGAACGCTGCCGCTCCCACAGCGCGGACAGGATGCCGACCAACAAGAACATCGAGCCGCCGCCGAAGTCGCCGACCAGATTCAGCGGTGGCACCGGCCGCTCGTTCGCCCGGCCGATGGAGTGCAGGATCCCGTTGAGCGAGATGTAGTTGATGTCGTGGCCGGCCTGCTGGCTGCGCGGACCGGTTTGACCCCAGCCCGTCATCCGGGCGTAGATCAGCCGCTCGTTCACCTCCGCGCACTGCTCGGGGCCGATGCCGAGGCGCTCCGTGACGCCGGGACGGTAGCCCTCGATCAACACGTCGGCCTTGGCGACGAGTTTGAGCACGAGTTCGCGTCCCTCGTCGGACTTGAGGTCGGCGGTCACGATGCGCCGGTTGCGGCTCATCGCGTCTTTGACCACACCACCCGGGGCGCCCGACGGGCGGTCGATGCGCACGACGTCGGCGCCCAGATCCCCGAGGATCATGGCGGCGTGCGGGCCCGGCCCGATCCCCGACAGCTCGACAACGCGTAGTCCACTCAGCGGTCCCGCCATGATCCACCGACCTTTCGTCTGCTTTGACGTCGTTCGCATCTTCGCAGCCGCGGTTCTGAGCCGCGCACCCCGGTCACCTAGGGTGTGGCCATGTCGCAATCCGTGCTCGACACGCTGACCCCCGTAGCAGGTCTTGACGTCACGCTGGCCGACGGCGTGCTGTCGGTGACCATCGACCGTCCCGACAGCCTGAACTCGCTCTCCGTTCCGGTGATCACCGCGCTCGCCGACGCGATGGAATGCGCGGCCGACGACCCTGAGGTCAAGGTCGTGCGGCTGGGCGGCGCCGGTCGCGGCTTCTGCTCCGGAGCGGGGATCAGCGCCGACGACATGTCGGGCAGCGGAATGCCGCCCGACGAAATCGTCCTGGAGGTCAACCGGCTGATCCGCGCCATCACGGCGCTGCCGCGTCCCGTCGTCGCCGTCGTCCAGGGCCCGGCGGCCGGCGTCGGCGTTTCCCTGGCCCTGGCATGCGACCTCGTATTGGCTTCTGACAAAGCGTTTTTCATGCTTGCCTTCACCCAGATCGGGTTGATGCCCGACGGCGGCGCGTCGGCCTTGATCGCGGCCGCGATCGGTCGTATCCGCGCAATGCGCATGGCGCTGCTGGCTGAGCGGTTGCCGGCCGCCGAGGCGCTGGCCGCGGGACTGGTCACCGCGGTCTATCCCGCCGAGGAGTTCGACGCCGCGGTCGACAAGGTGATCTCGAAGTTGTTGGCGGGACCCGTCGTTGCGTACTCCAAGACCAAACACGCGATCAACGCGGCCACATTGACCGAGTTGGACAACGCGCTCGAGTGTGAATACCGCGGCCAGTCGGTGCTGCTGCGATCACCCGACTTCGTCGAGGGCGCAACGGCATTCCAGCAGCGCCGCACCCCCAACTTCGCCGACCGCTGAGCGGACGGTCAGGAGAACAGCGGGGGCAACGCGAGCACCATGATCAACCCCCACACGAGGTGGGTCAGCATCGGAGCCAGCACGCCGCCGCTGGCCCGACGCTCCAGCGCGCACACCGTCCCGAGAACGATCGCGGCAAAGCCGAGCACCGCGTTGCCGCTGGCCATGATCGCGGCCACGTACAAAACCGTCGAAATGACCGCCGGACGGTGGCGGCCCAACGCGCTGTAGAGGGCGCCGCGAAAAAACACCTCCTCGGCCACGCCGTTGATCAAGGTGATCGCCATGATCGCCCAAAGCGATCCATGATGGGCGAACGCGAGCACCCTGGTGATCAAGGCGGCGACGGCCGGAATCTCCCGGGCGATCAAGCCGCCCAACACGAAGACGCCGCCGAGGGCGAGGCCGATGGTCGTGCCGGAGATGACCGGGCGCTGGTTGCGCCCCCGCCAGCAGATGCCGCCGAGGTGCAGCGGGCCCGACGTGAATCCGCCGCCGAGCCACACCGCCGCCAGCGCAAGCGTCAGCCAATAGAAGCTCGATTCCCCCGGATGACGCCGCATCGAGAAACCCAGCACGATGGCACCGATCACCAGCGTGACGCCGACGACGACGCGCCGACGCCGCACTACCGCGGGCGGTTCGTTATGTGGCACAGCGACATTGGTGATCGCGCGGCGCAGCTCGAAAAGCACACTGGTGCGGTAGGGGGTGCCGGACTGGCTCATGCGAGCCGCGCCATCGGGGTGGGGGTGATCAGGGCGGCGCCGGTGACCAGAATCCGCATATTCCCGACCCTAGTAGGCGCGGGCCTGGTTCAGCGGCCGGCTTCGTCCGTCGAGGCGCGATGCAGGTCGAGCAGCCGCCGGTACACCTCGGCGTTGTACCGGTTGTTGGCGACCTCGGCCTCGCTGAGTTCGCGTTGCACTCGGGCCGGCACACCGGTCACCAGCGACCGGGCCGGCACCACCATGCCCTGCGGCACCAGCGCACCGGCGGCCACCAGCGCGCCCGCGCCGATCACCGCGCCGTTGAGGACGACCGCCCCCGAGCCGATCAACGCGTCGTCCTCGACGGTGCACCCGTGGATGACCGCGTTGTGCCCGACACTCACTCCGGCGCCGATGCGCACCGGGAATTCCTTGTCGACGTGGACGGTGACGCCGTCTTGGATGTTGGTCCCGAACCCGACCTCGATGTGCTCGGCCTCGGCGCGCAGCGTCGCCGCGTACCACACACTGACCCTGGCGGCGAGGCTGACCTTTCCGATCACGCTGGCATTGGGCGCCACCCAGGACTCGGCGTGCAGGACAGGCACGTGGCCCCGAATGGAAACAATCAGTGGCGCGGACATGGACGCCATCGTAAATGCCCGCAAGCCAACCGTTTACCGCACGGTTTGAACCGACGCGGCTACGCCACCGTAACCCGGTACGTGAACCCTGCTGGCGTGGCAGTGCCCGGTCACGAGATAGTGAAGACATGTATTACCTGCTGATCCTGGCGGTCGGGATCGAACGCGTGGCAGAGCTGGTGGTGTCCAAGCGGAACGCGCGGTGGTCTTTTGCCCAGGGCGCCAAGGAGTTTGGCCGTCGGCACTACTTGGTGATGGTCGTCCTGCACACGGCGCTGCTGGTGGGCTGCATCGTCGAAGCCTGGGCGCTGCACCGCCCGTTCATCGCCTGGCTCGGCTGGCCGATGCTGGCCGTGGTGGTGCTGAGCCAGGGGCTGCGCTGGTGGTGCATCGCGACGCTGGGCCGGCGGTGGAACACCAGGGTGATCGTGTTACCGGACGCGCCGCTGGTGCGGCAGGGCCCCTACCGGTGGCTGCATCACCCGAACTATGTTGCAGTGGTGGCCGAAGGGTTTGCGCTGCCGTTGGTGCACACGGCGTGGCTGACCGCGGCCATTTTCACCCTGGCCAACGCGATGTTGCTCAGGGTGCGTGTGCACGTGGAGAACTCCGCGTTGGGCTACACATGACGAACTTTGACACCGATCTGCTCATCGTCGGCGGTGGCCCCGGAGGCCTCGCCACAGCGTTACACGCTCGCCGGCAAGGGCTTTCGGTGATCGTTGTCGAGCCGCGCGACAGCCCCATCGACAAGGCGTGCGGCGAGGGGCTGATGCCCGGCGGGCTTCGCGAGCTGATGTCGTTGGGAGTTGACCCGGCCGGCATGCCATTTCACGGCATCGCCTACGTCGGTGAACATCGTCGTGCCGAGGCGCGATTTCGCGCCGGCCCTGGCCGCGGCGTGCGGCGCACCACGTTGCACGCGGCGCTGGCCGCACGGGCCAAAGAGCAAGATACCGAGTGGATCCGGGCAAAGGTGGCAGGCGTCGAGCAGGACGCGCACGGCGTGACGGCCGCGGGCGTGCGCGCGAAATGGTTGGTGGCCGCCGACGGATTGCATTCGGCGGTCCGGCGTGCCGTCGGAATCACGGCGAAGGCCGGCAGGCCGCGCCGTTTCGGCGTGCGCTGGCATTTTCGGGTGCCGGTGTGGTCGGAGTTCGTCGAAGTGCATTGGTCGCGCTGGGGCGAGGCGTACGTGACGCCGGTGGAACCGGATCTGGTCGGCGTGGCGATCCTGTCCAGCGGACAACCTGACCTCGCCTGGTTCCCGCGGCTGGCGGAGCACCTGGCGGGCGCCGACCGCGGGGCGGCCCGCGGCTGCGGCCCGCTGCGCCAGGTGGTTCCCCGCCGGGTTGCCGGCCGGGTGCTGTTGGTGGGCGACGCGGCGGGCTATGAGGACGCGCTGACCGGCGAGGGCATCAGCCTCGCGGTCAAGCAAGCGGCCGCGGTGGTCGGGGCAATAATTCGTGACGACCCCTCGTCATACGAAGCCGCGTGGCACCGGATTACCCGCGACTATCGCCTGCTGACCCGGGCGCTGGTGCTGGCCAGCACGCCGCGGGTAGTTCGCCGTGCCATCGTGCCGGCCGGCGCGCTGTTGCCCGGCGCGTTCCGGGCCGGCGTGAACGTCCTCGCCGGTTAGCGCGCCTTCCAAACCGGATCCCGCTTTTCGGCGAACGCCAGCGGTCCCTCCTTGGCGTCCTCGGATCTGATCAGGACACGCATCTCGCGCATGGTGCGCTCCCAGCCCGCTTCGTCGGCGGTGATCACGCCGTCGTCGACCCCGCAGGCGATGCGCTTGCTGGCCTGCACCGACAGCGGCGCATTGACGGTCACCCGCGCCGCCAACGCCAAGGCCGCATCCAGCACCGAGCCCTCCTTGACCACCTGGTTGACCAGGCCCCACTCCCAGGCGTCGGATGCCGTCAGCGGCTCACCCGTCAACAGCAGCTCCATCGCCACCTTGCGGGGCAGCTGGTTCACGATCCGGAAGACACCGCCGGCCGCGGCGATCAGTCCGCGTTTGACCTCGGGCAGCCCGAATTGAGCGTGCTCGTGGGCCACCACCAGGTCGCTGGCCAGCGCCAGCTCGGTGCCGCCCCCGAATGCCGTGCCGTTGACCGCGGCGATGGTGGGCTTGTCGATGAAGTGGTGCACGTAACCGGCGAAGCCCCATTCACCATGGTCGGGGTGGTAGAGGTTTTCCCGGCGCGAGATCGCCTTGAGGTCGGCTCCGGCGCAGAACGACTTGTCACCGGCGCCGGTGATCACCACCGCGCGCACGTCGGGGTCGTGCTGTGCTTCCTCCAGCGCGTCACCGACTCCGATGCTCACCGCACTGTTCACGGCGTTGCGCGCCTCGGGGCGGTTGATCGTGATGACCATGACGTTGCCGGTCCGGTCGACCAGCACCGCCGGCTGCGCGGCTTCGGTCACAGGAGTTCCACGATGGTGGCGTTGGCCTGACCCCCGCCCTCACACATGGTCTGCAGGCCGTAACGAATTCCCTTGTCCCGCATGTGGTAGAGCAGCGTGGTCATCAGCCGCGCGCCCGAACCGCCGAGCGGGTGGCCGAGCGCGATCGCGCCGCCGTTGGGGTTGAGTTTCTTCTCGTCGGCACCGATGTCCTTCAGCCACGCCAGCGGCACGGGCGCGAACGCCTCGTTGACCTCGTACGCCCCGATGTCGCCGATGCTGAGCCCGGATTTCTTCAGCACCTTCTGCGTCGCCGGGATCGGCGCGGTCAGCATGATCACCGGGTCGGCTCCGGCCAGCGTCGCGGTGTGCACCTTGGCGAGCGGCTTCAGACCGAGCGACTTGGCCTTCTCGGCGGACATGAACAGGATCGCGGCCGAGCCGTCAGAGATCTGCGAGGAGTTGCCCGCGTGGATCACGCCGTCCTCCTTGAACGCCGGCTTCAGCGACGCCATCTTCTCCATCGGCGTACCGCGGCGGATGCCTTCGTCCTTGAGGACGACGTTGCCGTCCTCGTCCTTGATGCCCACAATCTGGTCGTCGAAAGCACCGGAATCCTGTGCCGCCGCGGCCTTTTCGTGCGATCCCAGGGAGAACTCGTCGAGCGCGAGCCGGTCGAGGCCCCACTGCTCGGCGATCATCTCCGCGCCCAGGCCCTGGTTGGGTGTCCGGTCATAGCGGTCCTTGAAAGCCTTGGGGTACGGGTTGCCGCCGCCCGCCAACGACGATCCCATCGGGGTCCGTGACATCGACTCCACGCCGCCGGCGACGACGACGTCATAGTGCCCGGCCACCACTCCTGCGGCGGCGAAATGTATGGACTGCTGGCTCGACCCGCACTGGCGGTCGACGGTCACGCCCGGCACGGTCTCCGGCCAGCCGGCCGCCAGCAGCGCGGTGCGGCCGATGTCGAGGGCCTGTTCGCCGGCCTGCATGACGCAGCCCCAGATGACGTCGTCGACGATCCCGGGGTCGATGCCGGCCTTGTCCGCCAACCCGTTGAGGACCTGCGCGGACAGGTCGGCGGGGTGCACCCCGGACAGCCCGCCGTTGCGTTTCCCGATCGGTGAGCGCACTGCCTCGACGATGACGGCTTCAGCCATGATGGTGTCTCCTTTGACAGACAAACTAACGAAGTGCTGTTGGGTCGATTGTCAACCATGCGTTGGGCGGTCGCAGAGCGGGGTGGTCCATTCGCGACCGGTGGTCACATCGGCCACCGCGCCGAGATTGCCGCCATGGCTGCGATCGACCCCAAAATTACAGCCCTCACGGCAATTTCGGCGCTTCAGCTCGACGCCGACGACTCAGCCGGCCGGATACCCCACGGATTTGATTTCGGTGTACTGGTCAAATCCGGCAACGCCATTCTGGCGGCCCACCCCGCTGTGCTTGTAACCGCCGAACGGCGTGTCGGCGCCGTACGGCGCCCCGCCATTGACGCCGATAAAGCCGGCCTTGATCCGGCGAGCCACCGCCAGCGAATGCTCCAGCGAACCCGACATCACGTTGCCGGCCAAGCCGTACACGCTGTCGTTGGCGATCCGGATCGCGTCCTCCTCGTCGTCGAACGGGATCACCGAAAGCACCGGCCCGAAGATCTCCTCTTGGGCGATGGTCATGGAGTTGTCGACGTCGGTGAAAAGCGTTGGGCGGATGAAGTATCCCTTGTCGAAACCAGTCTCCGCGCCGGGCCCGCCGACCAGCGCGGTGGCGCCCTCTTCGACGCCCTTTTTGATGTAGCCGGTCACCCGCTCGAACTGTCGCTGCGAAATCACCGGACCGCACAGGGTTCCGGGGTCCTGCGGGTCGCCGCACGTGACGTTCTCGTAGATGCCCTTGAGGATTGCCACACCCTCGTCGTAGCGCGACCGCGGCAACAGCATCCGCGTCGGGTTGGCGCAACCCTGGCCCGCGTGCATGCACGGGGCGATGCCGATCGCACACGCCAACCCGAAGTCGGCGTCCTCCAAGACGATGGTGGCCGACTTGCCGCCGAGTTCGAGGAACAGCCGCTTCATGGTGGCCGCGCCTTTTTCCATGATCCGCTTGCCGACCACCGTCGAGCCGGTGAACGAGATCAGGTCAACCTTGGGCGAGAGCGTAAGCTCCTCGCCCACAAAGTGATCCGACGCGGTGACGACGTTGACGACGCCGGCCGGGATGTCGGTCTTTTCGGCGATCAGCCGACCTAGCCGGGTCGCGTTGAACGGGGTGTTGGGCGCCGGTTTGAGCACCACGGTGTTGCCGGTTCCCAGTGCCTGGCCGAGCTTGTTGAGGGTGACTTCGAACGGGAAGTTCCACGGCACGATCGCGCCGACCACGCCCACCGGCTCCCGCCAGACCTTGACGGAGGTGTTGGCGCCGGTCAGGCTGATCACCCGGTCGCCGAGGTCGGTTTCCCACGCGTACTCGTCGATCAGTCGCGCCGGGTACTTCAGTCCGTCGGCCAGCGGGGCGTCCAGCTGGGGGCCGAAAGTGATGGCCCGTGGGGAACCAACTTCGAGGATGAGTTCCTCGCGCAGCTCCTCCTTCTCGGATTCGATCGCGTCGTGCAGCTGCAACAGGCAGCGCTTGCGAAGCTCACGGTTAGTCGACCAGTCGGTCTCGTCGAAGGCGCGCCGGGCGGCGTCGATGGCCCGGTGCATGTCCTCTTTCGACGCGTCAGCGACCTCGCCGAGCGATTCCTCGGTCGCCGGGTTGATGTTGGTGAAGGTGCCTGCCTGGCCCTCGACGAGCTTGCCATCGATCATCATTTTGGGCTCGAAGCGAACCTTTACAGCCTCGGTCATATCTGTCACTCTCTTCTGGGTCCGTTGAGGGGCTACGGAGAGCCTTACTGGAAACTAGCCGATTGACAAGGTGCAACCGCTGCCGGGCTGGTTACTGGGGGTCGAAGAGCACCGGAACCGACGTCGGCGACCGGAAAACCTGCCCCCGAATGTGCGGGTCATCCCCGTCCGGGTCCAGCCGCAGATTCGGTAGCCGATCCAGCAGCAGGTTGATGGCGGTACGCATCTCCAGCCGCGCCAGGTGCATGCCCAGGCAGACGTGCACGCCATGACCCCAGCCAAGGTGCCCCCGCGCCTGTCGGTAAATGTCGAACGTTTCGGGATTGGGGTAGCGGTCTTCCTGCCGGTTGGCCGATCCCAGCATCGGCATCACCGTCGAACCCTCCGGTATGGGCACCCCGCCGAGCTCGGTGTCGCGGGTGGCGACCCGGGTGATGGTCAGGAGGGGCGGTTCCCACCGCACACCTTCTTCGATGGCCTGGGGCAGCAGCGATCGGTCCGCGCGGATGGCGTCCAGCTGCGCGGGGTCGGACAGCAGCGCCAGGAGCAGGCTGCCCAGCGCGCGATACGTGGTCTCCACGCCGGCGGGCAGCAGCAGCCGCAAGAACGAGAAGATCTCCTCGTCGTCGAGCTTCTCGCCGTCGATCTCCGCCTGGGCCAGCGCGCTGATCAAATCGTCTTTCGGTTCGGCGCGGCGGGCCTCGAGGATCGGTGCGAAGTAGTCACATAGCGCGGCCGACGCCGCGAGCCCGCGTTCCGGGTTGAGGATCCAGCTGAGCAGGGAGATGGACCAGCGTTGGAACTGCGGGTAGTCCTCCTCCGGCAGGCCCAGCAGCCCGGCGATGATCTGACTGGGATAGTCGAAGGTGAATTCCTTGACCAGGTCGGCCTTGCCGTTCGCCGCGAACTTGTCGATCAGACTGTTGGCGACGCGCCCGACAAGCTCGTCTTCCCAGCGGGCTAAGGCCTTCTGCGAGAAGGCCTTTGACACCAGCGACCGCAGCCGGCCGTGCACCGGCTCGTCCATGCCGAGCATCACGCCTTCGCCCAGCACCGGCCCGAACGCCGCGATGACGGCAGCCGACGAGAACGTCTCGTTGTCGCGCAGCATCTGCTGGGCTTCCTCGTGGCGGTAGACGATGAACACCGGCTTGGACTCCTCGTGCGGCATCCCCGAGGTGTCCAGGCGCTGGACCGGCTCCTCTCGGCGCAGTCGGGCCAGTTCCGTGTACGGGTCGCGGACGTCGCCGGAGACCGCGTCGTCGAAGGCGCCGAAGTCTTCCAAGTCGTCGAAAAGCTGTTCCATTACTGCTCCTTTGATCCCAAGCGTCGCAACGCCGACGCCGGTAGAACTCGAGCGGCGAGCACCATCAGCCGTTGGCCGACGGTCAGCGGCCACGTCCCGCCGCGCATCGAACCCTGTCTGGGTATGCCCAGCACGATCCGGGACATGTGATGCATGCCCGACGCCGGGAGGATCCTGTTGAGCGCCAACAACATCGAGGCGTCCGGTCCCACCCCGCGACGGCGGAACGGCGCGCGGTCAGCGAGCGCCTTGACCAAGCCGTCGGTGAACCGCTCGGGTGGCCTGGCGAAACGGATCGCGAACCGGCCGCGGGTGTTCATGGTGGTGTGCAGTCGGGCGTAGGGGCCGTCGAAATTGCGATCGTCGGTGGTGCCCGCGTCGGTGATGATGTCGGTGTCGTACACCCCGGTCACCAAAACCGTGACACCGAGACCGAAGGGCGCGATCTCGCACGCCATCGACTCACCCCACCGCTCCAGCGCCCCCTTCGCCGCGGAATACGGCGCGGTGCCGGGCTGACCGCGCACCCCCGACGCGCTGGATATCAGCACGATGCGTCCCTCGCCGGCCGCGCGCATCGCCGGCAGCAGCGCCTGAGTGAGCGCGACGGGGCCCAGGACGCTGGTGGCGAACATCTTCTGCCACAAGTCCATATCTGTCTCTTCCACCATTCCGGCGGCCGAGATCCCGGCGTTGTGCACCAGTGCGTAGGGTGCGCCGACGGCTTCCTCGATTGTCTTGGCAGCGGCCGAGATTGACGCGGCATCGGTAAGGTCGAGCTGCACGCCGATCAGACGGTCATCGTCGCCCGCTCCGGTCGCCTCGCGCAGCGCCGCGATCCCTTTCTCAGGTGTGCGCATCGCCGCGATCACCCGCCACCCGTCGCGGTGGAGGCGCACCGCCGACGCGAAGCCCAGGCCACGGGAAGCGCCGGTGATGACGACGCTACGAGGATCAGCCATTCTTGCTCGGGGTGGCACAAGCACCCTGACCGGGCGGTGGCGGCTGCACATCGGGTCGGCCGTTGGGCTGCCCGCTCATCCACGTCGACCAAATGCCGACCGAGTAGGGGCCTTGCGCACCGGCCTTCTCGTAAAACCCTTGCGGGTCATACACTTTGGCTTCCGGATAGGGCCACGGGCAGGCGACCGAGGTCGCCGCCTTGGTGGCCTTGATGACGGCGAACCACGCGCCGTAGGCGAAGTAAGAAACATTGATGATGGCGAACATCACCAGGAAGGTGCCCAGCACCGGACGGCTCGGGAAGATCTTGGCCTTGGCGGCCAGCTTCTCCGCCACCGATTTACCCGTGTCGTCGCGATAGCACAGGATCGCCGCGGGCACCATCACGAACGTCACGGAGAAGGACTCCCAGATCAGCGGGAACTGGAACGTCGTGCCGGTGAATACCGAGCCCCACGGGATCACCTGCGAGTAGATGTACATCCCCATGTGGACGAGCTGGATCTCCAGCCACGCGTCGAAGACGAAGCCGATCGCACACGTCAGCACGCCCAGGCTGACCAGCGGGTGCCGCGACACGAATGCCTGCGGCCCGTACCTGGCCTGCAGTTTGCGCAGGATCCAGATCGCCGGGAAGTAGGGCCCGAAATAGAAAGTGACGTAACCGAATACGACGAACGGCTCGACCGTCGGCGAAAGCGACACCAGCGGCCACGACTCCGGCCAGTGGATGAGGTCGGGGTTGTACACCGCGAACGGGGCCCAGTTCATGATCGGGTCCTGCCACACGATCAGCGTGGTGCACAGGAACATCAGCATCACCGGGCTGCCGGGATTGCGCCGCCAGCCCCTGATGAACACCACGAGCAGCACCAGCAGCATGATGACGGTGGAAATGTGCAGGAACGTGATGTAGTCCAGGCCGAAGATGAATCTGACCGGGCGGGGCCGGCCCTGCACGTTCGGATTGGCGACGCGCGGGTCCAGTGCGACGCGCATGTTCGCGATGAAGAAGAGCGCAAACGCCGCCAGGGCGGCGCCGGCGATCCATCCACCCCAGCCGCGCTTTTCGGTTCGCTGCTGGGGTGCCGACTCCTCTTCCGCGGCAAGCGGTGCGGATTGCTCAGTGCTCATTTCCTCAGCCTCACTCTCCGAAGCGATCGACCAAGTACGAGTTGGTGCCGTCGGCGTCGAGGGTGCGCGCCACCAGATAGCCGGCACCCATCCACGCCCGCCGCGTCCATTTGCCGAAGGAGACCCGGGTGCCGGGCGCCCCAGAGGCGGCGGGCATCATCTTCACCCGCTCCAGCGCCTCTTTGACGCCGCGCGGGCTGAGCGGGTGCGCATCCGTGAATGCCCGCACCAGGGTGGCGGCGACGTCGCTGTTGACCACCGGCACGCAGTATTCGGGACGGCTGCCCTCGTACCTGGCGGCGTAGCGATCCAGGAAGTCCTGGCCGACTCGATTCGTCTCGTCGTACTGATCGACCCCGATCCAACCCATGAACGCGTTCCACATGATCGGGTTCACCCACGCGTTCTGGAAGGCCGTGGTGGTGAAACGTGGCGGGTCCCAATCGACGGCCTCGAGCGCCGGGTTGATGAACACGATCCCGAAGCCGAAACCCAGATGCACGATCGCTTCGGCCTTGGCGTCGTGCAGGGTGCGCACGGCCTCGTTGATGTCCTGAGCCGTCTGCGCGATCGCCGCCTCCGCGACGATGCGAATGCCCTTGCGCCGGCAGGCGCTTCGCAGATTCCTCAGATAGCTCTCGCCGATCAGGTTCTGCTCGACGAGAACCCCGATCTCGGCGAGCCCGCGTTTGGCGACGAGGTCCGCGATGAAGATCGGCTCGTCGGTCAACGAGCCCTGCGGGAAGGAGAAGGTCCATTCGCCTAGCCAGTCGTCGGTGCCGGTGACGCTGATGGCGGGCACCTTGAACCGCTCTTCGATCGCCTCGCGGGCGGGCACGCAGTTGTCGGTGATGTGCGGCCCGAACACCACGAGGCAGCCTTCGTCGACGAGCTCGCCGAAGGCGTCGATCACCGCCTTCACCGACCCCTTCGGCAGCCCCTCCACTTCGCGGTAGATCATTTGCACCGGGCGATCGATCAGGCCCTGCTCGTGCGCTTCGTCGAAGACGAGGTCAAAGCATTGGGTGAAGGACGCCTTCAGTTCTTCGGGAAAGCCCGGCGGCAGCCTGAAGTCCATCAGGTAGCCGACCTTGATCGGCTCAGCGCTGCTTTCGTAGGACATCTGACCTCCCGGATGGCGAGCTCACGCGCCCGACCGCGCAAACCTAATATTTGTTCAGACCCTAGCGGGGGCGGTTTAGACCGTCAATCATCGGGCCCAGCTCACCCCGTCAGACCCCATCGGATCCGCCCAGATAGATCTCGACCATCTCGCCCAACCCCTTGCCCACGGCCACGTCGTCGGTCAGCGGCCCCGCGATCGCCGCCCGGGCCGCCTCTCGGATGGTCAGGCCCTCCGCGACCAGCCGGCCCGCCGCGATCAGCACGCGCGTCGAGGCGACCTCCCGCAACCCGCCGGTTTCCAGCCGGCGGATCGCGTGCCCGAAGCGCACCAGCTCGGCCGCGGTCGCCTCGTCCACACCCGCTTCGTGCGCAACGATGGCTTGTTCGACATCGGCTGCGGGGAAACCGAATTCGATGGCGACCATCCGCTGACGCGTGGAATCCTTGAGGTCCTTGAGCACGCTTTGATAGCCGGGGTTGTAGGACACCACGAGGCCGAAGCCGGGTGCCGCGTCCAGCGTGACACCGAGCCGCTCGATCGGCAGCTGCCGGCGGTGGTCTGCGAGTGGATGCAGCACCACGGTGGTGTCCTGACGGGCCTCCACGACTTCGTCCAGATAGCAGATCGCGCCCTCGCGCACCGCCCGGGTGAGCGGACCGTCCACCCACACCGTCTCGTCGCCCTGCAACAGGTACCGACCGACCAGGTCCGCGGTGGTGAGGTCGTCATGGCAGGCGACGGTGATCAGCGGCCGGCCGAGGTCGAAGGCCATCGCCTCGACGAAGCGAGTCTTTCCGCACCCCGTCGGGCCCTTCAAGACGAGGGACAAACCCTGGCGGTATGCCGCCTTGAAGATGGCCTCTTCGCTGCCAATCGCCTTGTAGTAGGGACGTACCGTCTCCACTTCGGGGGTCACGCCGTTCCGGTAAACGACTCCGGACTCGTCGGCCATAGTGTCCCCTCTGTCAGCCGCAGCACCGCGGTGTTTTCGAGCCTATCCGGAACAGATGTTTGTTTCAAGCCCGCTGAACAGCGGCTTTGGGCACCCCCCGACGAACTTCCGCCGATCGCAGCGCGGATCGGAACAGCGGTCCGATCACGCCGGCGAGCTGATCGGGCCGCGCGATCGTCGCGTGCGCGGTGCTGCCAAACACCCGGCGCAGCGAACCCACATCGGTTCCCGCTCCGATCGTCAGGCACACGCAGCCGGTACCGCGGCGGCGCGCCTCGATCAGGGCGCGGCGTGCATCCGCGGCCCCGTAAGCCCGCTCGTAACCGTGGTCGTACGCGAGCCCGTCGGACAGCACCACCAATAGCCGTCGTGACGTGCCTCCGCGTGCCTCGAGCACCGCCGAGCCGTGGCGGATGGCCGCACCGAGGCGGGAGTATGCGCCGGGTTCGAGGCTGTTCAGCCGCTTCATGACTCGGGAGTCGAGGTGGTCGTCGAATCGTTTGACGGGCACCACATTCACCGCGCGCCGGCCCTGCGAGTAATAGGCGTAGAGCGCGACCCGGTCACCCAAATCGTGCAGTGCCACAGCGAGATTGGCGACCGCCGCACGCTGTTGTTCGTGCACCGTCCGTCCGACCGTTCCGGGCTCCGCCGCCGACCCCGACACATCGAGCAGGAGCAGCACCGACAGGTCGCGCCGGCGCCGCAGGCTGTCGAGATATACGGCCTCGTCGGGCACCGACCCGGCCAGCACCTCCACGCGGGCTTCGACCGCCGCGTCGATATCGATGTCGTCGCCCTGCGGCTGGCGGTGCCGGCGGTGCAGGCCCATCCCGAGTCGCGACAGCGGGCGCCGCACACCGATGGCGGCGTCGATCGCGTGCGTCGCCGATGCCTTGATCTGGGGCTCGATTTCGTGCACGGTGCACCACGCGGGGCGGTAGCTCTTGCGCATGACGTCCCATTCCGGATAGGTCACGCCGTCGGCGCCGCCGTGGGTTTCGTGGTCGTCGACCCCCTCGTTCGCGGTTGACGCCAGCGAGGAGACGGCGTGCAGACCGCGGTTGGCGGAGTTCGTACGATGCGTCGGGGTGTGCGCGCCGGGCGGACCACCGCCGCTACCGGTCTTGCGCGCCGACGACAGCATCCTTTTCAGCCACTTGCCGATGAAGCCACCGCCGCCCACCGGGCTGGTGAACATGTCGGGATCGTCGGAATCATCGATCGCGCCTTCGTCCAGCTCGTCGAGTTGCTTCGCGCCGCCACCGCGCGGGACATGACCGGCGTTGCGCCGGTCCTCGGGCTTGGCCGAGCCTGCGGCCAGCACTTTGGCCGCACGGATGACGCCGAATTCCGGCGGCGCGTCGTCGATCGCCTCCCGCCCCTCGGCGATTCGCAGGGAGTCGGCGGCCGACTTCGTGCGACTCGCGACGTCACGGTTGCCCATCGATGCCAGCGCGCCCGGCAGCAGATAGCTATTGCCGACCAATGCGCGATGCCCCTCGATCGCCAGATATCGCCTGGCGAGCCGCGGGCGGCGGACCAGGGAACGCACGACGTCGGGGTCCAGGCTGCCGGCCGCGAGCATCGAAGCCTCGACGGCAACCGCTTCGAGTTTCGCGCGGGCCGGCGCGGAAGGATCCAGGTAAATCGTCTGGCCGTCGGTCCATGGCGGCTCACCCGGTCGCAGTTCGGCAACCGCCACCGCCCTGCCCGCAAGGGCGGAGGCCAGCAGGCCGAAAACCTGCGGCCGGTCGCCAGGAGCGTTGCTTGGCACGCTCCACCTCCGAACGTTGGGACCGCGTTGACCAAATATCTGTTCCAACGTAAAGTCCGGGGCTTGGCCCAGTCAATCGCGCGAGGTAAACAAGAGAACGTGGATTTCTCCTACCCGGCGGAGGTCGAACAGTTCCGCGCCGAGCTGCGCGACTGGCTGTCCGCGAATCTGACCGACGAGCTGATCGCCGCCCGTCGTCCCTCCGGCCGCGACGACACCACCTTCGCGATGCTTCGTGCCTGGAACCGCGCGATGGCCGACGCGGGCTGGGCGGCCGTGTCCTGGCCGCGCGAGTACGGTGGCCGCGGAGCGACGATTCTGGAGCAGCTGGTCTACACCGAGGAAACCACACGCGCTCGGGCACCGTTGCCGCTCAACGTCATTGGCATGAACAACATCGCGCCGGCGATCATGCAATACGGCACCGAGACGCAAAAGACGACGCTACTCCCCCGCATGATGCGCGCGGACGACATCTGGTGCCAGGGGATGTCCGAGCCGGAAGCGGGATCCGACCTCGCCGCGCTGCGCACCCGCGCGGTGCGCGATGGCGACGACTTCGTCGTCAACGGGCAGAAGATCTGGACCTCGCTGGGGCATCGCGCCGACTGGTGCCAGCTCTATGTGCGTACCGATCCCGAGGCCCCGAAACACAAAGGGATCTCGTGCCTGATTGTCGAGATGACGCTGCCCGGCATCGAGGTCCGCCCGCTCGTCACGCTCAACGGCGACACCGATTTCGCCGAGATCTTCTTCCACGACGCGCGAGTTCCGGCGGACGCCCTGCTGGGCCCGCTGAACGGCGGCTGGCAGGTGGCCACCACCACGCTGAGCCACGAGCGCGCCGGGGCCGCACGGCTCTACGCCGAGATGCAGGTGCGGCTGGAGGAATTGGTGGCCGACTTCGCCGCCGCCGATGACCCGCACGGCATCCTGCAGGACCCGATGACGTTACGTCGCCTCGGCGAAATCGAGGTGCGCATCAAGTACCTCGAATTGCTTTGCCAGCGCTCGATTTCGGCGACGCTGCACGGCGGCTCAGACAAGACCGCCATGGGTTCGGCCAGCCTCGCCAAGAGCGTCTGGGGTGAGATCGGACAGGACATGGCCGCCCTGGCCTTCGACGTGCTGGGCACCGGCGGCGAGCAGCACCGGTGGGCCGACTACCGCCTGACGTCGCGTTCGCTGACCATCGCCGGCGGCACGACCCAGATCAACAAGAACATCACCGCCCAACGCGTGCTCGGATTGCCGCGCCAATGAACCTCGAATTGACCGACGAGCAAGTCGCGCTGCGCGACACGGCGCGACACTTCCTCACCGAGAAAGCCCCGATTTCTGGACACGTCCGCGCCCTGCTCGACGACCCGACCGGTACCACCGGCGCCGTCTGGCGCGGCCTCGCCGACCTCGGGACGACCGGGCTGTTGGTGCCGCCCGAGTACGGCGGCGCCGGCATGACGATGGTCGAGGCGGGCATCGTGGCCGAAGAGCTCGGCGCCGCATTGCATCCGGGGCCGTGGCTGTCGAGCGCGGTCGCCGCGCCGCGCGCGCTGGCCAGGCTCGGCGCCGGGGGCGAAGCGGCCGAGCTTTTGACCGGGCTCGCCGACGGAACCACGATCGCCGCGGTCGGACCACTGGATCGCAATGACGCCGCGGTCAGGGCCGGCGGGCGCGACGGCGACGTCGTGCTGCGGGGCGAGTTCGCGATGTCCGACGCCGCCGCGGCGGACGTTCTTCTCGTGCTCGCCGAGAACGAGGACGGGACCGGGCTTTTCGCGGTGAATACCGACTCCGCGGGCATTTTGGTGGCCGCCCAACGGGGTATCGACCAGACCCGCAAGCACTTTCGAGTCACTCTCGATGACGTGCCCGCGCTCCGGCTGGCCACGTCGTCCCCGGATGCCGTTGCGGCCGTGGTCGACGACGTGCTCATCGCCACCGCCGCCGACGCGCTCGGCGCCGCGCGGGCCATCATGGACCTAGCGATCGAATATGCCAAGGTGCGAAAGCAATTCGGCCAGGTCATCGGCTCGTTCCAGGCCATCCAGCATCTGTGCGTCGACATGTACGAAACGGTCGAGCTGGCCCGCAGCGGGGTGATCCACGCGCTGTGGGCCGCCGACCACGCCGACGCGCAGCAGCGCCATCTGGCCGCGTTACGAACAAAGGCATTCGCAGGACGATTGGCCACCGTGGGCGATACCGCGATCCAGGTGTTCGGCGGCATCGGCTACACCTGGGAACACGACGCCCACCTCTACCTCAAACGGCTGCTGAGCTGGAGCGCATTTCTCGGTGGGCCCGACGGCTATCTCACGGAACTCGGTGCGCGCCTTGCGAAAGGTACTGTGTCATGATCGATTTCACCGACCAGGTCGCGATCGTGACGGGAGCGGGGCGGGGACTCGGTCGGCTATATGCGCTGGAGCTGGCGCGGCGCGGCGCCTTGGTGATCGTCAACGACCTCGGCGGCACGATGCACGGCGACGGCTCCGACGCCAGCGTCGCGGACCAGGTCGTCGCCGAGATCGTAGGCGAGGGCGGCGTGGCCGTGGCCTCGCACGACTCGGTCGCAAGCCCGGAGGGTGGCGAGGCGATCGTCGAGTTGGCGCTCACGCGCTTCGGCCGGCTCGACGCCGTGGTCAGTAATGCCGGAATTTTCAACAGCATTCCGTTCGACGAGCTGTCCGCGGACGACTGGCGCAAGATGCTCGGCGTGCATCTCGACGGGGGGTTTTATCTGAGCCAGTCGGCATACCGGGTGATGAAGAGGCAGCGCTATGGCCGGTTCGTGTTCATCTCCTCCTCGGGTGGCATGTTCGGCCAGCCGTTGGAAGCCCACTATGCGGCGGCCAAGGCCGGGCTCGTCGGGTTGTCAAACGTGATCGCGATCGAGGGCGCCGAGCACGGCATCCTCTCCAATACCGTGCTCCCGTTCGGCTTTTCGCGCATGGTGACCGAAACCGTGGGCGACCCGAAAGCCCTTGAGGAGATCGGCTTCCTGGGGGTGATCAAGCCCGAGCTGGTCGTACCGATGGTTGTTTTCCTGGCGAGCCGGGCCTGCGAATTCAGCCACCAGAACTACTCGGCCTGCGCCGGTCGTTTCGCCCGTGTATTCGTCGGCCTCGGCCAGGGCTGGTTCGCGGAGAAAGACAGCAACCCGACCGCCGACGACATCGAAGCTCACCTTTCGGAGGTGTCGGCGACCGAACCGTTCACGGTCCCCGGCTCGATCTTCGAGGAAGTCTTCGCCGTGGCGGCCCAGCTCGGCGTGGGCACGTGATGGACATCGAGTACCTCCTTACCGCGACCCGTTCCGCGCGCAAGTCGCTCGACCTGGATGCGCCGGTCGACATCGACGACATTCGAGAGGCCCTGCGCATCGGGTTGCAGGCCGCCAACGGCTCGAATCAGCAGGCGTGGCGGTGGCTGGTGGTGACCGATCCCGCGTTGCGGGACAAGATTGCCGAGCTGTACCGCGAGGCGTATCTGCTCAGGGTCGGCGGCAACCTGCTCGCCGACATGCTGCCGGCCGGAACGCCCGAGGGCCGGCTCATGTCGTCGACGGAGTGGTTGGTCGAGAACATGGCGCGGGTGCCGTTGCTGGTGATCCCCTGCTATCAGCCATACCTGCCGCGCATCGACAGCGACGAGTCGTTTCACCAGGCCACGCTGTACGGATCGATCTTCCCGGCGGTGTGGAACTTTCAGTTGGCGTTGCACACCCGCGGCTACGGGACGTGCGTCACGACCCTGCACCTGCACCGTGAAGACGAGGTCCGTCGGCTGCTCGGGATTCCGCAGACGTACGTCCAGGGCTGCCTGCTGCCGGTGGGCCGCCTGAAGGCCGGACATGCGTTTCGGCCGGCCCGACGGCGGCCCGTCGAGGAGGTGGTCGCGCGCGACCGCTGGGACGGCCCCGGCCTTTAGAATGGGTCCGTCACCGCTGTATGCAGCGAGTTTATTCCGGGAAGTCTGGTAGCCTTTAACAAAGATTTGGTTCGGCGGGAGGACGAATGGCCAAGGCCGAATCATTGGCTGCGGGGCGACCGGTGGATCGTTTCGATCAAGGCGGCACGGACGACTCGGGAACGCGGCGCACCGAGATCCTGCAGACGGCTGCATCGCTGATCGCCTCCTCGGGACTGCGGACGTCGTTACAGGAAATCGCCGACGCAGCAGGCATTCTCCCCGGCAGCCTCTATCACCATTTCGAGTCCAAAGAGGCGATCCTCGTCGAGCTGATACGCCGGTATCAGGACGATTTGGACCGCATCGGGCTGGCGGCACAGGCGAGACTGGACGAACCCGACTCGAGGCCCGTCGCGGAGCAGATCATCCAGCTGGGATCCGCGATCGCCAATTGCGCCGTGCAACACGCGGCTGCCCTGCAGATGTCGTTCTACGAGGGGCCGAGCGCCGATCCCGAACTCGTGAAGCTCACCCAACAGCAGCCCACCGCGATTCAGCAGGCGATGCTGCAGACGCTGCGCGCCGGCCGGTGGAGCGGCTACATCAAACAAGACATCGACCTTCCCACGCTGGCCGACCGCGTCTGCCAGACCATGCTGCAGGTCGGGCTCGACGTCATGCGCCACACCGCTCCCGCCGACCAGGTGGCCGAGCTGCTGTGCCGAATCATCTTGCAAGGGTTGGCGGCCCGGCCATCTACCGATTCGGCGCTGGACCGGTCCAACGCTTTCAAGGCCGCCAGTGACGTGATCGAGACGTGGGCCGACGACAGCGAGGCCGATCCCCGCGACAAGGCGGCCCACATCCGGGCCGTGGCACGAACGGAGTTCGGCCGCAAGGGATATGAAGTCACCACGATCCGGGACATCGCCTCGGCCGCGGGCATGGGTACCGGGACCGTCTATCGCGTGATCGGATCCAAGGACGAACTCCTCGCGTCGATCATGGAGTCCTTCGGCAGGAAGGTCGAGGCCGGATGGGTCAGCGTGCTGCGTTCGGATGCCACCCCCATCGAAAAGCTGGACGCGCTCAGCTGGGTCAACGTCAACGCACTGGACCGGTTTTCCGACGAGTTCCGGATTCAGCTCGCCTGGATGCGGCAATCCCCGCCGAACACTCCCAACCCCGGTTGGCTGTACGCAACGCGCCTTCGCCAGATGAAATCACTGCTCTCCGATGGAATCCGGTCGGGCGAGATCCGCGTCGACGCCGCCTCCACCGCGATGCTGGCACGGTGCGTCATCGGCCTGCAGTGGATACCGGAGAACATCCTTCGCGCCGTCGGCCGTCGGACGGCGCTGGTGCACGCCCGCGACACCGTCCTGCGTGGTGTTGCCGTGCGCGGCAAGTAGGGCCGCCGCTAATCCGGACCCGGTATTGAGCCAAATAACTGTTACCCATACAGTTGTGCAGTTAGAACCGGGTTGGCAGTTACCGAGAAGGGGATTTCCATGACCATTGTCGATCGGCTGCGCTACGACGGCAAGCGCGCGCTCGTTGTCGGTGGTGCGACAGGCATGGGCGCCGCGGCGGCCAAGTCGGCGGGCGAGCTCGGCGCCGAGGTCATCGTGATGGACTACGCGCCGGTGAACTACGACGTCGCCAAGTCCATCCAGGTGGACCTGCGCGATCCCGCGTCGATCGACGCCGCGCTCGAGCAGCTGGACGGCCCGGTCCACGCCGTGTTCTCGGCCGCCGGCATTGCGGAGGGAACGACGGACCTGATGGCGATCAACTTCCTCGGCCACCGGTACCTGCTCGAGCGCCTGCTCGAGAAGAACCAGCTTCCCTCGGGCGCGGCGATCTGCTTCATCTCCTCGGTCGCCGGCATGGGCTGGGAGAACGACTTGGACTTGCTGAACGAGTTCCTGGCCACGCCGGACTTCGCGACGGCCCAGGACTGGGTCAAAGCGCACGAATCGGAAGGCATCATCCACTACGGCTTCTCCAAGAAGGTGGTCAACGCCTACGTGGCCACCCAGGGCTATCCGCTGCTGAAGAAGGGGATCCGCATCAACGCGATCTGCCCGGGCCCCACCGATACCCCGCTGGCCCAGGCCAACGCCGACCTATGGCTCACCTTCGCGCAGGACTACCGCGACGAGACAGGCTCCAAGGTGCATACCCCGGAGCAAATGGGCGATGTCATGTGCTTCCTCAACAGCGCCGCCGCGTTCGGCATCAGCGGGATCACGCTGCTGGTGGACTACGGGCACACGATGGCGTCGCTCACGGGCGCCTACCCGCCCGGCAAGCCGATCATCGACCTGATCATGGGGCGGGTAAAACTCTAGGGGCGATCGCGAGCGCGGCGTAGCCGGGCGAAGCGGATCGCCGCATAGTCCAAGCCTCGCTCAGCCGTGAGTGCCCGGCCAGCCGGGCGCAAAGCCGCGACTGCCCGGCCAGCCGGGCGCTCGGCGCAAACGCAGTACCGTCGGGGCATGGCACGCATCGTCATCATCGGCGGCCACGGCAAGGTCGCGCTGCAGCTGGCCCACATCCTCTCCGAGCGTGGCGACGAGGTGACCTCGGTCTTCCGCAATCCCGAGCACTCCGACGACGTCGCGGCCACCGGCGCCCAGCCGGTGGTGGCCGATATCGAGCAGCTGGATACCCCCGCGCTTGCCGAATTGCTGAGCGGGCACGACGCGGTCGTCTTCTCCGCCGGAGCCGGCGGTGGCAATCCGGCACGCACCTATGCCGTCGATCGCGACGCCGCGATCCGGGCCATCGATGCGGCCGGGCAGGCGGGCGTGCCGCGGTTCGTGATGGTGTCGTACTTCGGTGCCGGCCCGGATCATGGTGTATCGCAAGATAATCCGTTCTTTGCATACGCCGAGGCCAAGGCCGCCGCCGATGCCCATCTGCGCTCCAGCGCGCTGGACTGGACGGTGCTGGGACCGGGCCGGCTCACCCTCGAACCCGCCACCGGCCGGATCGCGATCGGCAAGGGCAATGGTGAGGTGTCGCGAGCCGACGTCGCGCTCGTCGTCGCGGCCGCGCTGGCAGACGACTCCACCATCCGCCGCACCATCGGATTCAACAATGGCGAAGTGCCCATCGCGGAGGCGCTGGCCGACTGACGCGCCGGCATCGAGCGAGGCATGTTAGACACGCGTCGCGAGAGGGAACCCGGTGAAAGTCCGGGACAGTCCCGCAGCGGTAAGCCCGTAGGAGCACCACGACAGTGCGCCTGCGAGTCCGAAGACCTGCCGGCTGTGCCGGGCGCGCCGTGTCCGGCGGGCTCATCGCCTCGTGGAATGGGCGTTTGGCCGTGGCCGTTGCGGTTGGTGTGCCAAACCGTCGAATGAAGGACGACATCGTGACTCACTTGGTAAGTAGTCCACCATTCACCGCCACGGTTACCGGCTCGCCGCGCATCGGCCCGAAACGCGAACTCAAGCGCGCGACCGAAGGCTACTGGGCCGGACGCACCAGCCGATCGGAATTGGAGTCCGTCGCCGCCACATTGCGCCACGACATGTGGGCAAGCCTGGCAGCCGCCGGCCTGGATTCGGTGCCGGTGAACACCTTCTCGTACTACGACCAGATGCTCGACACGGCCGTCATGCTCGGCGCCCTACCGGCCAGGGCCGCGGACGTCCCCGATGAGCTGGACCGCTACTTCGCCGCCGCGCGTGGCAATGACGAGGTCGCGCCGCTGGAAATGACCAAGTGGTTCGATACCAACTACCACTACCTGGTTCCCGAGATCGAGCCCGCAACCCGGTTCGCGCTGAACCCGGACAAGGTCCTTTCCGAGCTGAAAGAGGCGCTCGGACAAGGCATTCCGGCGCGTCCGGTGGTCATCGGGCCGGTGACCTTCCTGCTATTGAGCAAGGGCGTCAACGGCGGCGGCGCACCGATCGAGCGGCTGCAGGAGCTGGTCCCGATCTACTCCGAGCTGCTGTCGCTGCTCGCCGACAACGGCGCGCAGTGGGTGCAGTTCGACGAGCCGGCGCTGGTAACCGACATCTCCCCCGACGCGCCCGCGCTGGCCGAGACCGTGTACGACGCGCTGGGCTCGGTGAGCAACCGCCCCGCGATCCACGTCGCGACCTACTTCGGCGACCCGGGCGCGTCCCTGGCGGGGCTCGCCCGCACACCCATCGAGGCGATCGGCGTCGACCTGGTCGCCGGCGCCGACACGGCCGCGGCCGGCATCCCGGAATTGGCCGGCAAGACCCTGGTGGCCGGCATCGTCGACGGACGCAATGTCTGGCGCACCGACCTGGAGGCCGCGCTGGGCAAACTGGCGACCCTGCTCGGCTCCGCGGCCCATGTCGCGGTGTCGACGTCGTGCTCGACGATGCATGTGCCGTACTCGCTGGAGCCGGAAACCGAGCTCGACGATGCCCTGCGCGGCTGGCTGGCCTTCGGGCGGGAGAAGGTCGCCGAGGTAGTGACGCTGGCGCGGGCGCTGCACGACGGACGCGACACGGTCGCCGACGAGATCGCGGCGTCCAACGCCGCCGTCGCCTCCCGTCGCGGCGACCCACGGCTGCACAACGGACAAGTCCGGGCGCGGATCGACTCGATCGTCGCGTCGGGCACTCATCGCGGTGAGGCGGCCGCGCGCCGCGCGAGCCAGGAGGCGCGGCTACACCTGCCCCCGCTGCCGACCACGACGATCGGCTCTTACCCGCAGACGTCGGCAATCCGCAAGGCGCGCGCGGCTTTTCGGGCCGGCGAGATCGACGAGGCCGAGTACATCGGCAAGATGCGCAAGGAGATCGCCGACGTCATCGCCCTGCAGGAACAACTCGGCCTGGACGTGCTGGTGCACGGCGAGCCGGAGCGCAACGACATGGTGCAGTACTTCGCCGAGCAGCTCGAGGGCTTCTTCGCCACGCAGAACGGCTGGGTGCAGTCCTACGGCAGCCGCTGCGTCCGGCCACCGATCCTGTACGGCGACGTGGTGCGCACCCATCCGATGACGGTCGAGTGGATCACCTACGCGCAGTCCCTGACCGACAAGCCGGTGAAGGGAATGCTGACGGGCCCGGTCACCATCCTGGCCTGGTCGTTCGTGCGCGACGACCAGCCGCTGGCCGACACCGCCAACCAGGTGGCCCTGGCGATTCGGGACGAGACCGTGGATCTGCAGGACGCGGGTATCGCCGTCATCCAGGTCGACGAGCCGGCGCTGCGCGAGCTGCTGCCGTTGCGTCGCGCCGAGCAGGCCGCGTACTTGCGTTGGGCCGTAGGCGCTTTCCGGCTGGCTACGTCCGGGGTCGCCGACTCGACGCAGATCCACACGCATCTGTGCTACTCGGAGTTCGGCGATGTCATCGGGGCCATCGCCGACCTCGACGCCGACGTCACGTCCATCGAGGCGGCGCGCTCACACATGGAGGTGCTGGACGACCTGAACGCCGCCGGCTTCGCCAACAGCGTGGGTCCGGGCGTCTACGACATCCACTCGCCGCGAGTGCCGAGCGAGGGCGAGATGGCCGAGTCGTTGCGTGCGGCGCTGCGCGCCGTTCCGGCACAACGGCTTTGGGTCAATCCCGACTGTGGGCTGAAGACGCGCAATGTCGACGAGGTCACCGCGTCGCTGCGAAACATGGTCGCCGCGGCGCGGGAAGTCCGAGCGTCGGCCTGACTCCACGGGCGTAACACCACGGCGGCTTTTAGCCCGAAATTTCGCCCTGGCGTTACGCCCGGCGCGCCTCGTCCGACAGCACCTGGACTGGGACGTCGTCGGCCCAGGGTTGGCGGGTCACCATGTCGGCGACCCGGACGATGCCGCGCTCGAATTCGCCTGTGGCGGCGTCGACTAGGCGATACTCCTGGGTCTGCTTGTGGATGGGCTGCGCGTCGAGCAGGACCACACGCACTTCGCCCGGCTCGAAGTGACAGCGCTCCTGCATCGCGGCGATCAGTTGTTCGTTGTGCATGTGGCCGTCGCCGAAGTTCCAGCCGATGGCTGTGCTGCAGATCCGCTCGCCGTCGGTGATGACGTAGTCGTCCTCGTTCTGGCCGGCCATCGCGCGGTGCGCCAATGTGAACAGCGCGCGGCCGTGCGTGTTGAATCCGCGGAACGCGTACCCCATGTAGATCGGGATCTGCGCGGCTTCCGGGCTGCCGTAGAAGCGCTCCAGCTGAGCCTGCGGCATGCTCGCGATCGCCACGATGCCCCTACCGATCTTGTCGTTGGCTGACGGCTTGATGCACCACAGCGTGGTGTCCCAGTTTCCGGCGTAATAGCGCATGCCCGGCAGGAACGAGATCTTGCGCGGGAACAGGTTGCCCAGCGCGACGATGCCCGCGATGACGACGAACAGGATCGCCACCGGCACAGGGTGTTTCAGGTCGCCCAAGCCCAAGCGGGCATGGGCGACGAACAACGACAACACACCGAAGATCATGAAGACGTTCCACTCCAGCGGCACCCCCATGGGGATGGACACCAGGATTCCCAGATGGAAGCACACCATGACGATGGCAGCGATCGTGGTCGGCCAGCCGCCGTGGCAGAAGAACAGCGGCAGCGGAACCAACATCTCGATGGCGGTACTGAGGTGAGCGAGCAACCGCGACAGCAGCCCCGGCCGCAGGTCGTCGGGGAACTTCTCGAAGAAGCGCCGTTTCAGCCACCGGGGCCGCATCAGCGGGTTGTTGGACATCATCGTGGAGATCACGAACGGGAAGTGCTTGTTGAGCTTCGACGTCGCCGCGCCCATCCAGATCACCAGGAACACCAGCTTGGCGGCGACGATCATGTCGACGCCCCCGAACAAGAACGTCACCGTCATGGTCACGTACACCTCGCCGCGAGCGGCGAGAAAGATCACCTTGTCGCGCAGCCCCAGCACGCCGACGAGGAGCAGGATCGTCACGATTTCCCACGTCGGAAGCAACCCGATCGTCGTGCCGAGCTCGGGCACCGGCCCGGTGCCGTCCGAGAAGAGCGCCCGCAGCGTCACCAGCAACAGCAGCGCGTACAGCGCGACATCGAACGGGGTGCGCTTGGTTCCGCTGGTCCCCGGCACACGATCCGGCCACGGTGGCAACCGGATGGTGCCGAACCGCATCCAGTACAGGATCGAGCCCAGGGGCGGGAAGAATCGGTTGTTCAGCGGACCGAAGCCGCAGCCCAGCCCGATCACCTCGAAGAGCATCGTGTAGAGCACGACCTTCTCGAAAACGATCGGTTCCGACCACCACGACGCGACGTTGGTGAAGCCGCCGATTCCGTTGGTGGCCGAGGCAAACAACCACGCGAAAAGGATGTAAAGAAGGATTTTGACGACGTAGAACAGGTGCAGTGCGACCGGTGTGCCGAAGCCCACCTCGGCCCAGTGCCTGGCCATCGGGCGCATCTTCTCGCTGCGGGTGCCCTTGCTCCACTCGGCCATGTCGATCTGCGGCAGATCAGGCTTGAGAAATCCCATGGTTTGACAGATTAGAACGCGTTCTAGGCGCGTGGCTTGGGTAGGGGCGAAGAATCCTTTGCCTGTGGCTCTCTCGCCGGATACGGTGAGGTCGGGTCGGCATGTCCTGGGGAGACATCCATCATGAGCAAACTTCGATACGGCATCGCGGCGCTGATCGCTGCCGTGGCACCGGTCGCCTTCGCCGCCGCGGTCGGTACCGCCCGCGCCGACCCACCGGCACCCGGCGACGCGTGCACGGTATTGCACGCGACCACCAAAGACGCCAACGCCCGGATGATGTGGTGCAACCCGACGATGACCGGCGACCACACGCTGGTGTGGCAGTACGGCGGACCTTCCACGCCTTAGCCCCAAAGCCAAGGCAGCACAATCCAACTCAGCCGAAGATTCCCGGCGGGATGACCGGCGCGGTGTCCAGCATCCGCGGGTCGACCACCACGTTCAGCGTATCGACGGCCTCGAGCTCGGCCAGCGATTCCACCGCGGACAGAAACCGGCGCTGCTCGGCCGGGTCCACGATACCGTCGGCGAGGTCGGAGAACTTCTGCACATACTGTGCGCGCCGAAAAGGCCGCGCCCCCAACGGATGTGCGTCGGCGACGGCCAGCTCGTCACAGATCACCTCGCCGCTCTTAAGGGTCACCTCCGCCCGCGCGCCGAAGGCCGGATCCGTCGAGTGGTAGCGGCGGGTCCATTCGGGGTCTTCGACCGTGGAGATCTTGCGCCACAGCTCGACGGTGTCGCGCCGGTGCGCACGCTCCGGCGCGTAGGAGCGTTCGTGATGCCAGGCGCCGTCCTGCAGTGCGACGGCAAAGATATAAGGCAGCGAGTGGTCGAGCGTTTCCCGTGACGCGTCGGGATCGAACTTTTGCGGATCCCCAGATCCCGTCCCGATCACCACATGGGTGTGGTGGCTGGTGTGCAGCACGATCGAGGCGACCTCGTCGAGATCGCCTAAGCGCTGGCGCAGCCGCCGTGCCATGTCGATCGGCGCCTGACTCTGGTACTCCGCCGAATGCTCCTTGGTGTAGCTGTCCAGGATGGCCCGCTTCGGCTCGCCGGGAGCGGGCAGCGGCACGTGATACTCGCGCTCGGGTCCACCCAGCAGCCGGGCGATCACGCCGTCCTCGCCCTCCCAAATCGGCGCCGGTGAGCGCTCGCCGCGCATCGTCCGGTCGACCGCCTCGATGGCGATCTTTCCGGCGTGCGCCGGCGCGAACGCCTTCCAGCTGGAGATCAGGCCCTTGCGGGATTGGCGGGTGCTCGTAGTCAGGTGCAGCGCTTGTCCGATCGCGTGGTAAATGGTCTCGGTGTCCAGCCGAAGCATGGTTCCCAGACCGGCGGCCACCGAGGGTCCGAGATGCGCGACATGGTCAATCTTGTGCTCGTGCAAGCAGATTCCGCGCGACAGGCCGATCTGGATTTCGTATGCGGTCGCCACGCCGCGCACCAGGTCGGCACCGGGCACGCCGAGCTGCTGCGCCACCGCGACGAGCGGCGGGATGTTGTCGGCGGGATGAGAGTATTCCGCGGCCAGAAACGTGTCGTGGAAGTCGAGCTCGCGCACGGCGACGCCGTTGGCCCACGCCGCCCATTCGGCCGAATAACCGCCCCCAACGCCGAAGACCGCAGCCCCCGGCCGCGCGGGATGGGCCAGCGCCTGCAAGCGGGCCACGGCGACCGGACGGCGCAGCACGGCCGCGGCGCTGACGGCGGCGTTGTCGATGATCCGATTCGCCACCATCTCCGCGGTGTCCGGCTCGACGGCAACCGGATCGGCGGCGACCTCGGCGATCTTGGCGGCCAGATGTTCGGCGCGCGGAAAGTCATCGGAGCTGCGCCGCGTCCGAACGGTATGCACCAACATGATCCGCACACTAGGCGGCACTAGGGCCGACGAGAACGCGCGCAGAAATCCGCGTGAACTCGGCACGGGGGGCGCCCTGATCGGTGTAGTTTGCTGCTGGGGCGGGGCTAGGTGAGGAGCCGATCGTGGCTGATGTCGATTATTGCGTGGTCGGTGCGGGATTCGCCGGGCTGACGGCTGCCCTGCGGTTGAAGCAAGCCGGCCGATCGGTGGCCTTGCTGGAGGCGCGCGACCGGGTCGGCGGTCGAACCTTCACCGTCACTCGCGACGACGGCACCTGGATCGACCGTGGCGGCGCATGGATCGGGCCGGGCCAGGACCGGATTTACGCGCTGATGAGCGAATTCGGTGTGCCGGAATACAAACAGCACCTCGACGGTGACGCGATGATGATCGTCGGCGGCAAGAAGCACCGCTATGGCGGGACGATCCCGTGGACGATGAGCCCCTGGGCCGTCACCAACCTTGGCATCGGTTTGCTCTCGTTCGACAAGATGTGCAAATCGATCCCGCTCGAAGCGCCGTGGGAGGCAAAGCACGCCGCCGAGTGGGACCGCATCACGGTGGGTGAATGGATCGCGAACAACACCATGTCCAAGCAAGCCCGCGAGATGCTCGACATGGTGCTGGCCGGCACCTACACCTCGGCGGGGTCGGAGACGTCGCTGCTGTGGGCGCTGACCCAAATGGGATCCTCCGGCGGGGGTGCAACCTTTGTCATTTCAGTCAAGGGCGGCGCGCAGGAAGCCCGGCCGGTGGGCGGGATGGGCGCCCTGCACCGCCCGATGGTGGCCGCACTGGGCGACGCGCTGCACCTTTCGCAGCCGGTCCGGCAGATCAGCCAAGACGACGACGGCGTGACCGTGAGCGCTGACGGTTTGACGGTGCGGGCTCGGCGGGCCATCGTGGCGATACCGTTGGCGGTCGCCAGCTCGATCGTCTACGAGCCGATGCTGCCGGTGGATCGGGCGCTGCTGCATCAGCGGATGCCAAGCGGCGCGGTCATCAAGATCTCGGCCATCTACGACGAGCCGTTCTGGCGCGCCGATGGGCTGTCCGGCCAGTCGGCCGCGCCGGGAACCCCGGCCTCCCTGACCATCGATGCGTGCACCGATACCGGTAACCCCGGGGTCATGTGCGTCATCACCGAAGGGCCGGCGGCGCGCCGGCTGACAAAGCTCGATGAGGCCGAACGGAAAGCGATCGTCATCGGCGAACTCGTCGACCGGTTCGGCAGCAAGGCCAAAGCGCCGCTGGAATTCCACGAGCAGAACTGGACCACCGAGCGCTACTCCGGCGGCGGGATGATCGGCCACGCCCCGCCGGGCGTGCTCACCGAGTTCGGATACACCCTGCGCGAGCCATGCGGCCGCGTCCACTGGGCCGGGACGGAGAGCTCCGCGATCATGTGTGGCTGGATCGACGGCGCGATCCGCTCCGGCGAACGCGCGGCGGCCGAGGTGATGGCACTCGATACCGAGGCGGTCGCCTCGCCAACGCCGGCGTGACGACTTACCCGGCTTGCTTTGCAGGCGGGCGGTAGAAGATCAGCAACTGGCCGATGGCCCCGCCGAGGCCGAGCGCTACCGACAGCACCAGGCCTTGCCAGCCGTCGAGCCAGTTCTTTCCGAAGATCAGCCAATCCAGGCTGAGCCGCCCGGCGCCCAGCGTCGCCACCACCACGGCGCTGACCGCCAGCACCAGGTTGTACTCCCAGCCCTCCTTGACGATGAAGAAGCCGTTGGGGCGATGCACGGTCCACGCCGCGACCAGCATCAGCGACACGAAGCCCGCAGCCGGGATCGGGGTAAGCAGCCCGGCGGCCAGCCCGAGTCCGGCGGAGACCTCCGTGGTGGCGGCCACGGCGGCGTGGAACTTACCGGGCTTCATGCCGATGCTCTCGAACCATCGGGCGGTGCCCGGTATCCGGCCGCCGCCGAAGAATTTGTTGAAGCCATGCGCGGCGAGTGTCAGTCCCAGCACCAGCCGCAGGATCAGTAACCCGACGTCATACACATTCATAGCTGCAAACCTAGATCATGGGGCAGTCCCGTTCGCGAGTAGCGTTCCTGGACGGGAAGGAGTCTGACATCAAGATCGCAATCATCGGCGCCGGCAATGTCGGCACCACGTTGGGTACCGCCTGGCGCAACCGCGGCCACCAGGTCACATTTGGTGTCCGCAACCCCGACGACCCGAAATACGCCGAACTCGGCGGCGTCGAGACGAACGAATCCGCCGCGGCCGCCGCCGATGTCGTCGTGCTGTGCACGCCGTGGCAGACCACGCAGTCGGCGGTGCAGGGCTGCGGCGACCTCACCGGCAAAGTGCTCATCGACTGCACCAACCCGCTGACCCCCGACGTCACGGCATTAGAAGTCGGGCACACCACCTCGGGCGGGGAGGAAGTCGCGAAGTGGGCGCCCGGCGCCCGGGTCTGCAAGGCGATGAACCAGATCGGTTTCCCGATGATGGACGCACCACAACTGCCGGGCCAACCGGTGATGTTCGTCTGCGGCGACGACGACGAGGCCAGGTCGGTGACCGCCGGGCTGGTCGCCGAACTCGGCTTCGAGACCGTCGACGTCGGCGATCTGACGCTGGCACGACTCCTCGAGCCCTACGGGCTGCTCTGGATCCACCTGGCGCTGCGTCGCGGGTTCGGCACGAACTTTGGCTTCGGACTGCTGCGCGGAGCGTCCTGACATACTCGTCGAGGCCTGCTGGGAAGGTCCCACCGGGGGCGGGCCGCATGACGAGGGGGTGCACCGTGGCGGTCGTCTTGCTCGACGGCGACGCGAATCTCCCGCGCGAGCTGCTGGGCAACAAGGGCCACGGCATCGACGTGATGCGCCGGCAGAAGTTCCCCGTACCGCCCGCGTTCTGCATTACCACCGCGGTGGGCCTGAAGTATCACGCCGACCCGGCGGCGACGATGGATGCCATCTGGGACGACGTGCTGGACGGGATCAGCCGGCTGGAGACCGAGACCTCGCGCACCTTTGGGCGCGGCCCGCACCCGCTGCTGGTGAGCGTGCGCTCGGCAGGCACACACTCCATGCCCGGCATGATGGACACGATCCTGAACCTGGGTATGAACGACGCCGTGGAGCGGGCACTCGCCGCGCAGGCGACGCCCGAGTTCGCCCGCGACACCCGCCGGCGGTTCACGGCCACCTTCCAACGCACCGTGGGCGATACCGCAGGACCCCTACCCGCCGACGCGCACGCGCAGTTGCGCGCGGGCATCGAAGCCGTGTTCGCGTCGTGGAATTCACCGCGCGCGGTCGCCTATCGCGCCCACTACGGCCTGGACGACCGGGCAACGACCGCCGTGGTGGTGCAGGCCATGGTGTTCGGAAATCAGGGCCCCAATTCCGGTGCGGGGGCAGTGTTTTCGCGCAATCCGATCACCGGCGCCGACGAACCGTTCGGTGAATGGCTGCCCGGCGGCCAGGGCGACGACGTGGTGTCCGGGCTCGTCGACGTCGAACCGATCACCGCATTGCGCGCGGAGCAACCGGACGTCTACGACGAGCTGATGGACGCCGCCCGCAGCCTGGAGCGGCTCGGATCCGACGTACAAGAGATCGAGTTCACCGTCGAAGAAGGCAAGTTGTGGCTGCTGCAGACACGGGCGGCCGAGCGCTCGGCGCAGGCGGCGGTGCGGCTGGCACTGCAACTGCGGCGCGAGGGGCTCATCGACGACACCGAGGCGCTGCGACGGGTGACGCCGGCCCACGTCGAGGCCCTGCTGCGTCCGGCGCTGCAGCCCGAAACACGTTTGCCCGCGCCGCTTCTGGCGACCGGCTTACCCGCCTGTCCCGGCGTGGTATCGGGCAAGGCGTACACCGACGTCGACGCGGCACTGGATGCCGCAGACCGGGGGGAGCCGGTCATCCTGGTGCGTGATCACACCAGGCCCGAAGATGTCCGGGGCATGCTGGCCGCGGAAGGCATCGTCACCGAAGTGGGCGGGGCGGCCAGCCACGCCGCGGTGGTGAGCCGCGAACTGGGCCGGGTGGCCGTGGTGGGTTGCGGCCGCGGAGTCGCGGCGGAGCTGGCCGGCAGGCAGATCACCGTCGACGGCAACGAAGGCGAAGTGCGCGAAGGCAATCTGACACTTTCCGCGTGGTCGGAGGCCGATACGCCCGAGCTGCGCGAACTGGCCGACATCGCACGAGCGATCGCCCCGCTGCGCGCCCACACCACCGGCGACCACCCGAGGCTGGACGACACCTCCGAGGCCGCGGTGCGCGCGGCCCTGGACGCCGGGCACAGCGACGTGGAGTCGGCGACCCCGCTGATCGTCATGCTGACCGCGTTGAAGTTGGCGGGCCAGTGACGGAATTGGCTGTGCTGCAAGCGGTCCGACTAAAGGGCCGGGTGGGTCCCCCTGACCTGGCGAAGACGCTGGGCGAAGAGCTCGACGGCGTCATCGCCACCGTCGAACGGCTGACCGCGTCGGGCTTGTTGGTCGACGGCGCGACGCTGAAGCTCAGTTCCAGCGGCCGCGCCCGGCTGGAGCAGCTGCTCGCCGAGGAGCGAAAGGGCATCGACTCGGCCGCAATGGCCGCCACCTACGACGACTTTCGTTCCGTGAACGCCGATTTCAAGGCGGTGGTCACCGACTGGCAGCTGAAAGGCGGCCCGGGCGGCGAGCCCAACACCCACGACGACGCCGAATACGACGCCGCGGTGCTGGCCCGCCTGGACGACGTGCACGCCCGGGTGGTTCCGATCATCGACGCGGCCGCCAGGCAGCTACCGCGGCTGACGGCCTATTCGTCGAAACTGCTTGCGGCACTGGGCAAAGTCAAGGACGGCGAGAGCGCCTGGTTGACCAGGCCGCTCATCGACTCCTACCACACCGTGTGGTTCGAACTGCACGAGGAGCTGATCGGCGCCGTCGGCCTGACCCGCGAACAAGCGGCAAGATCCGGCGACGCGCAATAGCTCACAGCGCCGCGTCGAGCAGTTGCAGGTAGGCGTCGACGCCGGCCCCCTGCCGGAAGGCCGACTCCGCGGCGTGCACGCTGATCGCGACGGTATCGCCGATGCCGTGCACGCCGTGCGTCAGGCTCATCGCCGGCGACAGCGCCGGATAGCCGGCCGTCAACACCACCGGCGCACCCCCGAAACTCAGATCCACGGGGCCGCGATTGACGCTGGACACCACCGTGTTGCCAGCCACCTGCGTCGGCCTGGCGTCGGCGTCGAATTGCGAAATGCCCCAGCGCAGCAGTGGAGCGGGCACAGCAGCGAACGCCCGGTCGGCGGAGCGCATGGCCGGGTGCTCCATGCGACGCCGGCCGTTGGCCAGGTCGGCTGCGATCCGCTCGATGCGCGCGTTCGGGTCAAGATCGGGATACAGCCCGACAACGACGTTACTGAAATGGTTATGGGCATGCGGCACACCGGGTTTAGCCATCGGCACCTCGGCCCCCAGCGACTCGGCGGTGTCGCCCAGGAACGCGGACAGCGCCGTGGAGACCGCCGCCAGCACCCCGACCGTGACGGTCGGCCCGGGCACCTGCGAGCGGTGGCGCACCACCGTGCGCACCGAGCGGACGCCCTCAGGGCGTTCATTGGTGGGCAGCGGCGGCCGGGAGCCGAGCCCCGGCGCCACGAGTCCGGCCCGGGTATCGCGGACCAGCCGCCGATGGGTGCGGGCCGCGTCGACCGCCCGCCACGGCAGAAAACCCGCCCGCGGCCGTGTCACCCCGGGCACCGGCGCCGACCGGCCGAACAACCAGGCCGCCATCGCCGAGGCGCGGGCGCCGTCGCCCAGCGCGTGCGCGACCTGCATGACCGCGACGGAGCCCGGTCCGGCGACGCCCGGAATCCCGCGCACCGGCGTGAAGACGTGCATCCGCCAGGGCATCCGGCGGATGTCGAGCTGGTGTTCGGCGAGCGCGACGACGGCCGCCAGGCAGCCGCGCCAGCTTTGGTCGGCCAAGTCGTGACAAACCACCCGCTCCGATCCGACGGCCGCCGGCACCCACTGCGGGTACGTCATTCGGCTGCCATCCTCAACCCTCATCCGCAGCTCCGCGCAGGCAGCGGCACGACGGCGCAGCTCTTCGACGGCATGCCCGAGATCGGCCGGCGCACCGTCGAATGCGTAGAGCAGGAACTGATCGTTGGGCAGTTTGGCCGACATCCAATAGAACTGGGCATCGACGGCCGCCATGCGGTGCGCCGACACGGCTTCAGCCAGATGGGCCGATAAACGCGAGCACTGAGTCGGCGACTTTGTCGGGCTGTTCCAGCTGCAGAAAGTGACCGGCGTGCTCGACGATGGCCGCCTCGCTGCCGGCGGGGAGCGCCTTTTCCGTCCAGTGCGTGAAAGCCGATGTCATGCAACCGTCGTCGCGGCCATGGAGATACAAACTCGGCAGGATGGGTGCCTCGGTCCAGAGCCGGTTCAACTCGGCGTACCGCTGCGGTGCTCGGGTGTTTCGCAGCGCCCGGTATGGTCCCAGCGCCGCGCGCCAGCTCTCGGCGGTCCCGATCGCGGCGTCGACGTGGCGCAGATCCTCGTCCGCGTGGTAGCCGGGCGACCACCGCCGCCACAGCAGCGGTAACACCCAGGACGCGGAACGCTCTGGCAGCCAAGGCAATTGGAAGTAGAAGATGTACCAGCTGCGCAGCAGCTGACGTGATAGCAGGCGGGCCAGGCGGCCGCGCTCGGTCACCCGGCCCAGCGGGCGGAATGCCGCGGACACCGGGACCGACATGATCACCGCCTTGACGAACGGGCTGTCGGGCATCGCGGCCAGACCGGTGGCCGCCATCGCGCCCCAGTCGTGCCCGATCACCACATCGCGCTCGGTGCCGCCGGCCGCCGCGCGGACGCGGAGGGCATCGTCCATCAACGCACCCACGTGAAAACTGCCGTCGGCCGGGATCGCGGACGGGGCGTACCCCCGCATGAACGGCGCGACGACTCGCCAACCGGACTCGGCCAACCGGGGCGCCATCTTGCGCCATCCGTATGCGGTGTCGGGGAAGCCATGCAGACACAGCGCGATCGGGCCGTCGCTCGGACCCCAGGTCAGCGCCTTCAGATCACCGCCGGGGCCGGGCACGTCGATCCAGCCTGGTTCACCCATCTTGACTCCCTGTTCGGCGCGTCCGCACGGACCAACGTAACCCGTGCGGATATAAGACGGGAGCGACTCGACGATGGGTGGGCGATCGGGCGGCCTACGGGATGAGCTCCGCTGCCCTCTCCAGGTCGGCGATCACGATTTTGCGCATCCCATACATCGCCTGGGTAGCGGCCGCCGCGCGGACACGATCCGGGTGGCCGAGCAATTCGAAGAGTCGGTCGGGAACGATCTGCCAACTCAGGCCGAAGCGGTCCTTCAGCCATCCGCACTGCGATTCCTCACCCCCGTCGCTCAACCGATCCCAGTAGTAGTCGACCTCGTCCTGGTCCTTGCAATGGATCGTGAACGACACCGCCTCGCTGAACGAGAACATCGGGCCGCCGTTGATCCCGATGAATCGGGTGCCGTCCAGCACGAAGCTGCCCGACAGGACCGTGCCCGGCTCGCCTGGTCCGGCGTCGGTGGTGCGGTTGAAGCCCTCGATGTGCGAGTTGGGGAACACCGAAGTGTAGAACTTGGCCGCGTCCTCGAGGTTGTGGTCGAACCAGAGCGAGGGCGTGATCGATGGCATGCCGCCTCCTTCTTGTTAGAGCAGGTGTGTAGTTGATTGACTCCGACGGCGTCAGAAACTCATCGACGGCGGGGCCCGGTAGGGGGTGAATAGACAACCTAGGTAACGTCGGAGGACGACCTACCGAGAGGACGCCAATGAGCGCCGTTAGCAGCAGCCCCACGACGGTCGAATTTTCCGGTGCCGGCGGGATCACTCTGGTCGCCGACGAATGGAACCGCGGCGCCACCGACCGGCCAACCATTCTGATGCTGCACGGCGGTGGACAGAACCGGTTTTCCTGGAAAAACACGGGCCAAATCCTGGCCGACGACGGGTTTCACGTCGTGGCGCTGGACTCCCGAGGCCATGGTGACAGCGATCGCGCGCCCGACGCCGACTACGACGTCGAGAC
>NZ_MBEM01000188.1:0-6111 GCF_001954045.1 Mycobacterium sp. SP-6446
GCCTGAACCGCTGCCAGCCTCTCGCGCAGACTCCTCGGCCGGATATCGGTCCAGTTCTGTTCGATGTAGTCCAGACATGCAGCGCGCTCGGCTTCGCCGTAAACCACCCGCCAGCCGGCAGGAACATCGGCGAAGACCGGCCACAGACTGTGCTGCTCCTCGTCGTTGATCAGGACGAGGAAGCTGCCACCGTCGTCATCGAACGGATTGACGCTCACCGATTCTCCGTACCCGCTAGTCGAAATGAAGGAAACCCCTCACAAACGGTAATGGAGCCCAGCAGGGCCTGTATGCGCTTTCGAGAAAGTCTTCAGGTGTGATTCAGGTGACTCTCGACACACCTCACCGAACTGTGCCCGATACGGGCTTCGGCCGCTGCCACTTCGGACGCTGTGAGCTGCGACGATGGGTTCCGCTTCGGCACGTTTCTCCGCCGGAGCCCTAGCCCCTCCAGACGGTGAATTTTCGGTGCTCGTCAAGGCCGCGCGAACACAACCCCGACGTTGCCGCTCATAAGAACTTCATAAGCGGCGCCGAAGGATTCGCTGCCGACGGTTATTCGTCAAAGCGCGCGGGCTCGACGTTGGCCGGCCGGGAGGCCGCGAAATCCCTTGGCGTGGTTCGGGTTCCGGCGCTCCGTCACTTCGACGTGGTGACGGCCGTCGGCATGCCGCCCAAGTGTTGACTCAAGCTCCGAACGGAGGCCGCGTCGAACAGTGTGCGCACCGTAAGGCGGACGCTCAAAGCGGTGTTGATCGCCGCGATAAGCCGCATCGCCGCCAGCGAATCCCCGCCCATGTCGAAAAACGAGTCATCGACGCCGACCCGCTCTATGCCCAGCACCCGGGCATAGATATCGGCCACGATCTCCTCGACCGCATTGGCCGGCGCGCGGTAGCCCTCGGCATCCGGGTGTTGCGGGGCCGGCGGCGCCGTGGGGTCGCGATGATCGCCTGGCCGGGCGTCCTCACCGGCGTCCAGCGCATCCATCGACGACAATGGCCGCGTCGGCTCCGCGGTCATCGTCGCCAACAGCCCGCGCAACCGTCCGATCAAGGCTTCGATGGCGGCCGCGTCGAAAAGCTCGGTGCGGTATTGCACGCGAAGCTCCAGCTCGCGGCCCGGCGCGGCTTGGATTGTGAGCGGGTAGTGGTAGTGGTCGCGGGTGGTGACGTCGGTGATGGCCAGCCCGTCGATGCCCGACAACGCCGCGGTTTCGGTCGGATAGTTTTCGTATACGAAGACGGTGTCGAACAACCTTTCCCGACCGGCGATGCGATGGATGTCGCTGAGCGCCAGGTACTGGTGTTCGAGCGTGTGATTGTGGGCGCTTTGCAACTGGTCCAGCAGGTCTGCGGTGGTGGTTTCGGCCGTGACGGTGGCCCGTACCGGCACCGTGTTGATCAACAGGCCCACCATCGATTCCGCGCCGGGCACGTCGGCCGGTCGCCCCGATACGACGGCCCCGAAGGCGACGTCACGCTGACCGGTCAGCGACATCAGCAGAAGCGCCCAAGCGCCCTGCAGCACGGTGCTGACGGTGGTGCGCTGCGAGCGGGCCAGCTCGCCGATGGCGCGGGTGGTCTCCTCGGGCACCCGGAACGATTGATCGCCGCGCTGCCCGAGCCCTAACCGATCCGGCGGGCCCACCAGGGTGGGGGTGTCGAAACCGGCCAACACGTCGCGCCAGGCCACTTGGGCGGCTTCGCTATCCCGATTGGCCAGCCAGTCGGCGAATCGGCGATACGGCACGGCGGCGGGCAGGCGATGCCCGCAGTAGCCGGCGAAGATCTCCCGCAGCAGGATCTGCAGGGACCAGCCGTCCATCAATATGTGGTGATTGGTGAGGACGAACCGGTGCCGATCCGCCCGGGTGCGGATCAACGCCACCCGAATGGCCGGTGGGTTGTCGAAATCGCAGACCGCGGCGCGTTCGTCGGCGCAGAGTCGCCGGATCTGCTCGTCGACATCGACGCCGCTTGCGTCCAGCTCGACGTAGCGCCACGGCGGCGCCGGATCGGCCGGGATGACTTGCACCGGCTCGTCGAATTGCGCGCAGAAGTGGGCCGCCAGGTTGGGATACCGCTTGACCACGGCGGACGCCGCATCGCGCAACCGGTGCTGGTCGAGCGGGCCCGTGATGGTGATGTCCAGCTGCACCGCATACGCGTCGTCACCCGATCCGTGCGCCGCGTCGGCGTGGAACAACAACCCCTGCTGCAGGGGGGTCAGCGGCAAGATGTCGGCGACGCGGTGTCGGCGCTCCAGGTCGTCGATCTGCCGCTGGCTCAACCGGGCCGGCACGATGTCCGACGGCGTCAGCCCGCCCCCGCCGCGGCGCACGTGCGCGCAGATGCCGCCGAGAACGTCGAACCACAGCCGACTCAGCCGGCCGACCTGCTCTTCGTCGAGCGCCGATTGCGCCCACGTCCAGTTGGCCTGCAGGTGTGGGCCCGCGTCGGTATCGACGGTGGCGGCGTTGAGGTCGACGGTGTGCGGCAGCGGCATCGCGATGGCCGCGCTGACGCCGGCGATCTCCTCGCCGTCCGAGCTGACGCGCCAGAAATCGTCGGACATCTCGGTCGCCGCCGCACCGAGCCGCCCCAGGTAGTTGAAACCGATCCGCGGCTCCGCTCCAGCGAGCTCCACATCGTCGTTCAGATAGCGCAGCAAGCCGTACGTCAACGGATCCGGCAGAGCGCGAAGCTGCTCCTTGGCCTCCTTGATGGCGGCCGCCAACGCGGCGTCGCCCGCCACGATCTGCGCCCAGGGCACCCCACCGACCGCCAGCGCCACCGGGTAGATGGTCGTGAACCACCCGACGGTGCGCGACAGGTCAAGATCGGGGGCCAGCTCCTCGTGCCGCCCGTGGCCCTCCACATCGATGCCGATCGGCGCGCCGTCGGTACCCAAAAACTGCGCCCACGCCAGGCCGAACGCGATCAACAGGATCTCGTGCACCCCGGCGTGAAACGCCGCCGGCGCCTCACCGAGCAGCACTCGGGTGGTCTCGACATCGAGCGACGCCGACAACCGTCCGGCACTGGCAAATGTGTCCTCCGCGGGCCGCACCGCGGGCAGCGCGGCCGGAATCGTCGCCACCCGCCGCCAAGCGTCCGCCTGGTCCACGACTTCCGGGCGGTGCGCATGCTCGGCCAGGAGGGATGCCCACCGGGCAAACGACGTCCCCTCCGCCGATAGGGCCACCGGCTGTCCCCCGCGATGCTGAACCCAGGCGATGTTCAGGTCGGTCAGCAGCACCCGCCACGACACCCCGTCGACGGCCAGATGGTGGATCAGCAACGCCAGCTGGCCGGTCGACGGCACCCACAACGCGCTGAGCATCGCCCCGACGGCCGGGTTCAACCTCGACCGGGCCTGCAGCACCGCTTCATCGGAGAGCGCCTCGACGGATTGCAGGTGCGCGCTCGCGTGGACCAATCCCGCCTCGAGCACCGTCAACGACCAGCCGCGGGCTCCGTCGTCGGCGACGCGCAGCCGCAGCATGGGATGCCGGTCCAGCAACGCCTGCAGCACGACGACCACGTCGGCCTCGGTCACGCCCGCTGGAGCCTGCAACACCGCCGTCTGGTTGAACTGCTCGACGGGGCCGCCCAGGCCCTTCAGCCACCGCATGATCGGGGTTGCTACCACATGCTTGACGCCCTCGTCCGCGGTGCGATCCGGGCCGATGGTCACGGAGAACAACGGGGCCTTGCGTGCCACCCGGGCCAGCCGGGCCACGGTCTGCTCGACGAAGATGTCGCGCGGCCGACACACCAGGCCGGCTACGTGCGCCCGCGCCACCACTTGCATCGACAGGATGCTGTCGCCACCCAGCTCGAAGAACGACTCGTCGGCGCCGACCCGGTCCAGCCCGAGCACCTGGGCGTAGATACCGGCGAGGGTCTCCTCAACCGGGCCGTCCGGGGCGCGGTAATGATCGACCTCCTGGTATTCCGGCGCGGGCAGGGCGCGGGTGTCGAGTTTGCCGTTGACGGTCAGCGGCAGGGCATCGATCACCAGCACCGCGGTCGGCACCATGTAGGACGGCAGCCGCTCGGCCAGTGCGGCGCGCGCCGCGGCCGGATCGGCGGTCCCGGTGACGTACCCGACCAGACGCTTGTCGCCGGGGCGGTCCTCGCGGGCGATCACCACCGCCTGCTGCACGCCGGGCTGCGCCGCCAGCGCCGCCTGCACCTCGCCGAGTTCGATGCGATACCCGCGGATCTTGACCTGCTCGTCGGCACGCCCCAGATACCGCAGTTGTCCGTCGGCACCCCACGACACCAGGTCGCCGGTGCGATACATGCGTGCTCCCGGCGCTCCCCCGCCGGCGAAGGGGCAAGCGACAAACCGTGTCGCCGTCAATCCGGCCCGGCCGACATACCCGTACGCCAGCCCCCCACCGGCCACATACAGCTCCCCGACCACCCCGGGGGGCACCGGCCGCAACCAGCCGTCGAGCACGAAGAACCCGAGGTGTGCCAGCGGTACGCCGATCGGGCTGGCGTTGCTGTCGACATCGGCGTCGACGACCTCCCGGAACGACGCGTGCACCGTCGTCTCGGTGATGCCATACATGTTGATCAGCCGCGGCGATCCCGAGTGGTGGTGCAGCCACGTCGCCAGACGCTGGGGTTCCAGCGCCTCGCCGCCGAAGACCACGGTGTCGAGCTTGAGCTGGTCCCCCACCTCGGGCTGCAATGCGTCGGCGGTTTGCAGCGCATAAAACGCCGAGGGGGTCTGGCTCAACACATTGGCTTGTTCTTTGACGAGCAAGGCATGGAGGTCTTCGGGCGAGCGCACCACCGAATCGGGCACCACGACCAGGCGCCCGCCGTGCAACAGCGCACCGAAGATCTCCCACACCGAGAAGTCGAACGCCAGGGAGTGGCATTGGGTCCACACCTGACCCGGCGAGAGGTCGCGGTCCAGAGACTCCAGCAGCTGGGTCACGTTGCGGTGGGCGACGGCCACCCCCTTGGGGACGCCGGTGGTGCCCGAGGTGTAGATCAGGTAGGCGACGTCGGCGGGGGTCGGCCCCGGCAACGCGGCGCCGGGTTCGGCGTCGGCGGGGAGGTCGTCGACATCGACGACCGGAATGCCGCATCCGTCCAGCCGCGCGGACAGTTCGGTGGTGGTGATCGCGGCGATCGGCGCGGCGTCGTCGAGCATGAACTCCATCCGCGCCGCCGGCGCCGAGGGGTCGATGGCCAGATACGCCGCCCCGGTCTTCAGCACCGCCAGGATCGACACGACGGCCTCGGCGGAACGGGCGAACAGCAGCGCCACGCACTCGCCCGGGCCGGCGCCCTGTCCGATCAGCAAGCGCGCCAACCGATTCGACGCCTCATCGACCTCGCGGTAGGTCATGCTGCGATCCCCACAGGTGATCGCCACCGCCTCGGGGGCCCGCGCCGCCTGGGCGGCGAACAGCACCGGAATCGACGCCGTGGGCGGGGCCACCTCGGTCAGCACGGCACGATTGCCCCACGCATCCAGGCGGGCGTACTCACCGGCGTCGAGCACATCCACCGACGACAGCCGGCGGGCGGGATCGGCGGTGATCGCCACCAGCACCCGCCGCAACCGCTCGATCAACGTCTCGATGCTCGACGCGTCGAACACGTCGGTGCGAAACTCCACCTCACCACCGATCCCGGCGGGCTGGCTGTCCTCGGTCCAGCGTTCGGCCAAGGAGAACGTCAGATCGGTGCGGGCACTCTGGGTGTCCACCGGCAACGGGGTGGCCTGCACATCACCCAAACTCAGCTTCGCGGGCTCGTTGTTCTGCCACGCCAGCAGCACCTGAACCAGCGGGTGATGGGTCAGCGATCGGGTGGGGTTGAGCCGCTCCACCAGCACCTCGAACGGCACGTCCTGGTGTTCGTAGGCGGCCAGGCTGCGCTGGCGCACCTGCGCCAACACCTCGGCGACGGTGGGATCGCCGCTCAGGTCGACCCGTAGCACCAACGTGTTGACGAAGAAGCCGACCAGCTCGTCGAGCGCGGTGTCTCGGCGGCCGGCGATGGGGAATCCCACCGCCACATCGGGGCTGGCGCTGAGTTTGGACAGCAACACGGCCAGGGCGGCCTGCATCACCATGAA
>NZ_MBEM01000189.1:0-17696 GCF_001954045.1 Mycobacterium sp. SP-6446
GTCACCTCAGCACCGGAGGTCGTTGTGCAGCAAGCACATTCGCGCGATCTGCCATGGCCAATGCGACGGTTTGCTGGGTGACTAGATAGAACCTTCCCTCGGCGGCCTGCTCGAATAACGTCTCAGCGGCCGCAAGCGGATCCATTGCCGCGGCCTTGATGTCCAGCATGGCGGAGCGTTGCGCCTCGGCGGCACCGGCATCGCCGGCGTCAGGGCCGACTCCGCCGGCCGCCTCGAAGATGTTGGAGGCCACCGCGCCGGGCAGCACGGCCTGGACGTGAATGTGGTGGCCGTGCCCGGCCAATTGAACATCCAGATGCAGGCATTCGGTCAACGCGAGCACCGCGTGTTTGCTCATGATGTAGGGCGCCTGCAACGGGATTGCGCGTACTGCACCGACCGACGACAGGTTCCACACCCAGGCTTCCTCGTCGGTGGCCATCATCTTCGGCAGAAATGCGCGGATACCGTGGAAGACGCCGCTGATGTTGATGTCGACGACGCGCCGCCAGTTGGCTATTGGGGTGTCCCATAGGTAGCCGAACTGCTCGATGCCTGCGTTGTTCACCAGCAGCCGCACCGGGCCGACGTCGCGGTAGACCCGGTCGGCGAGTTTCTGGACGGCGTCCGGGTCGGTCACGTCGCACACGATGTCTACCGCCGTGCCGTCCGCTTCGCAAAGTTCGTCGCGCAGCGCGGCGATGGCAACGGCATCGACGTCGGCAAGGACGACGGCCATGCCCAGGCGGCTGGCGTATCGCGCCATTCCCGCGCCGACCCCGGCGCCGGCCCCCGTGATGACGGCGACACCGCCGGAAAATGTTGCGCGCGCGCTCACGAACCTGTGGCGCTGTCGGCGGCGAGCTCCGCCAGCAGGACGGAGTCGGTGGCGTCGAGCACGACGTCCATCTCGGTGAACACCAGCCCGGTCCCTTCGCGCCGGACGCCAACGTTGACGACGCCGCTGGACACCGCGAACGGTACGAAGTTGGCGATTTGGTTGACGAGGATATAGAACCGCACGCGGGTAACGTCACCGTCGGTTCCGGTGCGGTGCACATTGGTCGCATGGTGGCGGAGCGGGTATGGGCTCTGCTTGCGATGTTCCGACAGCCATTCCATCACGGCATCGCGTCCGTGCAGTTCGGGTGACATCAAGTCTTCGAACGGGCTGGCTCCGGAATCGCTGCGGGTCAGGTAGTGCACGTCTTCGGCGTAGCTCGCGGCCAGTTCGTCGTAGTGCGCTTCGTCGTAGTGGTACCAGAAGCTGCCGATGAACTCCTGCAGTTCCGGCAGCGTGACGTCTTTGCTCATGTCGGCGAGTCAACCCCGGTGCGGCCCTGATGACACCGCGGATGCCCGGTCAGTGGAACACCGTACCGGCGCCATGAAAAGGATCTTCGCCATTCCGGTGTGAAGGTGGAGGGATCGGCCGGCTCATCGCAGATTCGACAACCGCTCGTCAAGGCTGAAGCCTTCGCGCAGTTCGCGTTTAAGCAGTTTGCCGCTGGGATTCTTCGGCAGTGAATCGACGAAGAAAATGCGTTTTGGCGTCTTGAATCCGGCCAGGTGCTCCCGGCAGTGCACGAGCAGATCGGTTTCTGTCACGGCGACTCCGTCGCGGGGCACCACCGCCGCCGCCACGGCTTCCACCCAGACCGGATGCGCCAAGCCGAATACCGCGACTTCCTGGACCCCGCTGTGTCGGTACAAGACTTCCTCAACTTCGCGGCTGGCCACGTTCTCGCCACCCGATTTGATCATGTCCTTCTTGCGGTCGACGACGTGCAGCAGGCCGTGCTCGTCGAAGTAGCCCAAGTCGCCGGAATGGAACCATCCGGCGCGGAAGGCCTCGGCAGTCCGTTCGGCATCGTCTAGGTAGCCCAGCATCAAATGCGGGCTGCGGTGGGCGATCTCGCCGACGACACCGGTGGCCACCGGGATGTCGTTGTCGTCGAGAATCGTCGTCTCCACATTGACCACGGGGCGGCCGGCCGCACCCGCGTGGGCGTCCTGCTCATCTGGCCCGAGCGCCGACGCGAGCGGCGCCATCTCGGTCTGACCGTAGAAGTTCCATAACCTCAGATTTGGTAGCCGGGTCCGGATCTCGTTGAGGACCTCGACGGGCATCGCCGAGGCGCCGTAGTACCCCTTACGCAGGCTGGACAGATCCACCTCGTCGAAGATCTGGCAGCGCAGCAGGCTGATCCATACCGTCGGTGGCGCAAAGTAATTCGTCACGCCATAGCGTGCGATGGTGCGCAGGACAAGTTCGGGGTCCGGACGGGGCAGGATGATGCTGGTAGCGCCGAGATAGATATCTGTGGCCAGGAAGTTGTCCAGCTGTGCGCAGTGGTAAAGCGGCAGCGAGTGGATCTCGATGTCGTCACCGGACATCGACCCGGCGACGATGGTGCTCACGTATTGCCACATCAGGCTGCGGCTGGAGTGCATCGCCGCCTTCGGGCGCGACTCGGTGCCGCTGGTGTACATCAGCCGTAGGAGCTGGTCGTCGTCGATGCGCGGGTTGGGGGCCGCGGCGGTACTCGTCAACCAATCTGCGAAGTCTTCCCAGCCCGCTGCAGCCGTGTGCCCGGCCGGCAGCAGCGCAACCCTCGTCGTGACTGAGCCGCCCAGTCGCATCGCTTTCTCAGCGGTCGGCATCAGCTCCGCCTCGACAACGAACCCCCTGACCCGGCTGTGGCCCAGGATATAGGCGATCTCCTCGGCGGTGAGCATGAAGTTGATCGGCACCAGGACGACCGCTGCGCGCGCGGTCGCGAACGCCAGAACGGCGTACTGCCAGCAGTTGCGCGCCAGCAACGCGATGCGATCGCCGGGTGCAAAGCCGTTGTCGCGCAATGCCGCCGCCGCTCTGTCGATCCGATGATCGAACTCGGCGAAGGTCAGTTCGACATCCCCGTCGATGATCGCAGTCTTGTCCGGTTGGCGGCGGGCCGATCGGCGAGGAATATCGCCGAGCGTATGACCGCGCGCCTGTGCGACTAGGGTGCGCACCCGTCCGTCGAAGCGCACCCGATCCATGTTTCGGAGAGTATGCGTCGGATGCCGTCGCGGGTCTACTCCTGTCCCGCTGAGTAGACAGATGGCCGCGCGACCCAACCGTCCGCCTCGATACTCGATGGCATGACCGCCGCCACGGAATCGACGTCGCCCACCGGCCCCGCCGTTCCCGACCCCGGCGAACTGCGGGACAACCTGCGGCAGGCCGACCCTGGCGTCCTGGTCGCGGTGTTGGCCCAGCTCACCGGAGACCCGTCGGTGATCGAGACCTACGCGCCCAAAATCTCGCACATTCCTGACCCACCCGAACGGGCCGGTGTCACCGACCCCGAAACTGCCGAAGCGCTGGTACGCGCCGTCATTGACGCGCTGGCTCAGCCCCGGCGAGCCTATGCGGTGGCCGCCGCCGACCGGGATTTGTTCGCTCGACTGCTGCCGATCGCGCTGGGTTCGGAAGTCGAGGACGAGCAGGTCGACCTGCTACTCGAGCAGGGCGGCTTCCAGCGGTCGCAGCCGACGCTGCCGCGCACGGTGCCGATCCCCGATACCGTGAAAATCGCCATCATCGGAGCGGGCATCGCGGGGATCAGCGTCGCGCTGGCCGCCGCCGCGGAGGGCGTGTCCTACGAGATCTTCGACCGCAACGCGGAGGTCGGCGGCACTTGGCTGACCACAACCTATCCGGGCATCGGCGTCGACACCCCGTCGGCGTACTACTCGCTCTCTTGGGAAGTCAACCCCGACTGGAGCAGCTACTATCCGCAAGGCGCGGAGTATCAACGCTATCTGGTGGCCCTCGCCGACAAGTACAAGCTGCGCGAGCGGACCCGGTTCCGCACCGAGGTCGATGCCTTGTGGTGGGACGCCGATCGAAACCAATGGCAGATCCATTCGGTCGATGCCGACGGCCACCGTGACATCAGCTACGCAAGCGTAGTGATCACCGCGGCCGGCTACCTCAACCGGCCCCGCTGGCCCGATGTCAAGGGGCGAGAAACGTTCGCGGGCATCAGCATTCACTCGGCCCGGTGGGATTCCTCGGTGGATCTCACCGGCAAGAAGGTGGCGATCATCGGCGCCGGGTGCACCGCGGTGCAGATCGTCGACGCGTGCGTCGACCAGGTGGACCACCTGACGATATTCCAGCGTCAGCCGCACTGGGTGGCGCCACGCAAACGTCCCACCGACGAGGTCCCCGCGCATCGGCGCTACCTCGGGCGTCACCTGCCGTACTACGCGAATTGGAACCGGCTCAAATCGTATTGGGGAACCGCCGACAACAACTACCCGGTCATCCTGCAGGACCCGGAGTGGGCCAAGGACCACCTGTCCATCTCTGCGGCCAACGACGTGCTTCTGCAGATGTGCCTGGCGTACATCGAGCAGACCTTCGGCGAAGACACGGAGTTGGCCAAAAAGGTCACGCCGGATTTCGCACCGTACGGCAAGCGGATCATCCGCGATCCGGGCGGGTATTACGCGGCGTTGACGCGCGACCATGTTGACGTGGAGGCCAGCGAACCGGCCGAGGTCAACGCGAAAGGCATTGTCACACAGGACGGTCGGCAGATCGACCTCGACGTGATCATCTATGCCACCGGCTACTACCTGGACTTCCTGTCCACAATCGACATCCGCGGCCGTGACGGCAAGAAGCTGACAGACGAATGGGGCGAAAGTCCTCGTGCCTACCGCGGCGGAACCGTACCCGGCTTTCCCAACCTGTTCACCATGTCGGCACCGAACTACAGCCCCGGTCACGGCGCCGGCGCGAACTTCTCAATGGAGGTGCTCGCGCACTACATCATCGAATGCCTGCAGTTGATGGCGCTGCGCGGCGCCGACACTATCGAAGTCACTCGGCGGGCGTACGAGGACTACGTCGCGGAAATCGACGAGACGATGATGGGTACCGTGTGGTGCCACACGCCGAATGCGCACACCTACTACCGGTCGGGATCGGGGCGGGTGGTGGTGGCGACGCCATATCGACTGGTCGACGTCTGGCATCAGCATCGCGCGCCGATCGAAGAGGATTTTACATTGCGATGAGCCAATTGCTCACCGGCAAGACGGCTTTGGTCACCGGCAGCAGCCGCGGCATTGGACGCGCAATCGCCCAGCGTCTCGCCGCAGAAGGCGCGACCGTCGCGGTCACGGCCCGTGCCTACCAACCGTCGCAGTCCATCCGGGCCGGGGCCACCTCGGCGCTACCGGGGACGATCGACGAGACCGTCGCCCTGATCGAAGAGGCTGGCGGATCAGCGTTCGGACTGACCGCGGACCTCGAGGACGGCGCGGCGCGCGATGGCCTGGTGGACGCGGTGCTGGAACGCAGCGGCCGCATCGACATCCTGGTCAACAACGCCGGTTTCGCCGACTACTCGGTGATCGAGAACATGTCGCTGGAAACCTTCGACCGGACCATCGAGCACTATCTGCGGACGCCGTTCGTTTTGACCAAAGCTGCGGTGCCACATATGCGTAGACAAGGTGGCGGGTGGATCGTCAACATCGGCTCGGTCACCGGTGTGGCTCCAGTGCGGCCGTACCGGGAGTACAACAAAACTGCCGGTGACGTCATCTACGCGTCTTGCAAGGCCGCACTGCATCGCTTCACCCAGGGCGTCGCTGCGGAGTTGCTCGATGCCAACATCGCCGTGAACTGCGTCGGCCCGTCGACGGCCGTCCGCACACCTGGTGCTGCACAGTTGATCCCGGAGACCTTCTTTACCGAGCCGGTCGAGTATCTGGCCGAGACCGTGCTCGCGATGTGCCATCTGCCGGCCGCGCAACGCACCGGCCTGGTGGCCTTCAGCCTGCACTACCCGTGGTCACATGGGCTGCCGGTGCGCAGCCTCGACGGTAGGTCGGAGCTGCCGCCGCTGGAACCGCCGGCATCTGCTAACCCGAATATCCTCCCCGCCGGGCTATAGCCTGCAAGATAAAGAAACATGGATACCGATCGGCTACAACGCCTGTTCGATGAGCGTGACATACAGCGCGCGTTGAACCTATTCGCCCGCGCCATGGACGACCGCGACTGGACCGCGATGGCCGAGATTCTCGCCGATGACGCTCAAGGCGACTTCGGCACCGGCCGGCTGCACGGCAGTGCAGCAATCATTGAACTGATACGGGGTTTCCTCGACAATTGTGGTCCGACCCAACATCTATTGGGCAATGTTGTTATCGATGTTGATGGCGATAATGCATTCAGCCGCGCCTACATTCGCGATGTCCATCTTCAGTCTGATGCTGACGCGTCGGCGCGGTTCTATACCCTCGGCGACTACAAAGACACGTGGCAGCGGCGTGCCGACGGGACGTGGTGCCTGACAGAGCGGATCAAGGCCAACCGCGCCCACGTCGGATCGCTCAGCGTCTTCAGCAGCTAGTTGGCAAGGGCGCGATGCATCGACAGAAGCTGTGGCACACCCGGTCGCGCACGATCACGTCAGGACATTCCGGATCGAACCATCGGTCCACCACCGCCCAGTGGATCGGATGCATCAGGTAGGGACCCATCAGACCGTCGAGATCGCTGAACTCCTGCTCGAACACGTGCGTCCATGACGAGGCCCCGATCGCATCATCGACGCGGCTCAGCTGCCACGCTCTGACGGCCGGTATGTAGTCGGGCATCCAGGACAGCTCGTCTTCGAAACGTTCAACTGTGACGGCGGCCGTATCTGGCGCTACCCGCAACAGCAGGGTGCGATAGATGGTTCCCGGGCCGCCGCCGTTGTGGTTCAGAACACCTGCGTAGGTCGCTCCATTGACTCGCGTAATCCCGGGATCGTGCAGCACCGCAGCGAAATCATCCGCGGCCGAGAGCCATTGACTTCGTGATTCGAACCTCAAGTGGACTAGGACGTCGCCCCCGTTGCGCGACCCCGTCAGCGTCGGCTCGACGAGCCGGTGTAGTGCGGAGGTCGCTTCCGCCGCCGAACGCACGGCCGCCAGCACCCGAAGCCGCTCTTCCTCCGCGATGTCGATGAGCCTGGTAACGCTATACATCGCAGAGGCCATCGACGTCGTCGGCTGCAGCGGCGAAAGACCGCGACCGCGCGGTGACCAGTTCGCTGATCCGAGACCACCATTCGCCCAGTGCCGGGTCCGGCCGACCCTTCCAGGTCATCTCCCACCATGCCTGCACGCTCGGCAGCGTCCAGCTGATAGTGACGGTATTTGAGAGATCTTTGGACCAGATCGGAGGACTGACGAGGACGTCGCGCAATGTCATCCCGCGGCAGCGGGCGCCGGGCGCGTATTCGGCGAGGTAGGCGTCGACGAATGTCCTTGCGCAGCCGGGCTTGGTCACCACTCTGTCGATGACGAATATCCGACCGTCAGCCATGGTGCGACCTTTCAGCGAAGCAGTTGAGCCAGTCCCGAGCACGCCTGCTGCCGCGCTTCGTGAGCTATGTCGAGCATCGGCATCGTCATGAACCCATGGATGCCGCCGTCGAAGGGGCATCGCACAGTGATCACACCCGCAGCCTCGAGCGCGTCGGCGTAGGCGTTGCCCTCGTCACGAAGTGGATCGTGACCGGCGGTGACGATGACTGCTGGCGGCAGTCCGGCCAGGTTCGCCCGAAGGGGCGACGCGTATGGGTGTTCCCGATCGGCACGCGCCGGAACGTACTGATCCCAATACCATTGCAGCGCCGGCTTCGGATTGTAGAAACCGTTGCCGAACAAGCGATAAGACTCGTTGTTAAAGTCGGCTGCTATCACCGGATAGATGAGCAACTGGCCCGCGATCGGGGGACCGCTGCGATCGCGCGCCATCACCGCGGTGACGGCGGCCAGGTTTCCTCCCGCGCTGTCGCCGCCGACCACAACGCGCTGTGCATCGCCGGCAACCGCGTCCGCATTGTCGGCCGCCCATCGGGCGACCGCGTAGACGTCCTCGGCAGCGTCAGGCCACCGATGCTCCGGGGCCAGGCGGTAGGCGACCGAAATCACAACGGCGGGAACACGATTAGCAATAGTCCGGCACAGGCCGTCGTGACTGTCCAGGTCGCAGAACACAAAGCCGCCACCGTGGGCGTACACCAGGATCGGCAGGCTCTCGCCATCGGGGCGGTAGATCCGCACCGCGATGTCGCCGCCGGGCCCCGGAATGGATTCGTCTCTCACCTCGGCAACGGGCTCGAGTTCTGCAGGTGGCACGAAGCGGGAGCGGATCGTTGCCCTTGCCTGCGCACCGGTCATGGTGTGGACCGGCGGGAAGCCGGCGTCCAGCGCCTCGATCAGCGGCGCGATCTGTGGATCGAGGCTCACGCGTATTGCAGGGCAGGACGCGGCGCGGAACGCGCCAGTCGCAGTGGCCGCAGCGGTTGCAGGGTTGGCGCCACCCGCTGCGGGCCGTCCTCGACGTTGCGCCAGACGGCCATCGCGGTCATGCGCACGGGGGCGGCCAGGCGCTGATCGAACATCATGCGATTCATCGGACCGCACACCGACACCGCGGCGACGGCCTCACCCGGGCTGCCGATCGGGGCTGCCACACAACCGAATCCGAGCAGCGACTCCTCGCGCTCGAACGCGACACCGTGGGCGCGCACCTTGGCCAATTCGATCGCCAGTTGCGAGCTGTTAACGATCGAGTACTTGGTCTTGCGGGCCTGCAGATCCACGGCGGTGTCCTCGTCACTGTAGGCCAGGATCGCCTTGCCCACGGCGGTGCAGTGCGCGGGTTGACGGCCCCCAACTCGGGTGGGGATCGCGGCGTTCATCGGTTCGCCGACCTTGTCGAGATAGACGACGTCGGGTCCGTCCAGCACCGCGAGGTGTACGACAAGCCCGGTGGCGCGGTGCAATTCGCCCAGCAGCGGACTGGCCGCGCGCACCAGACGGTCCTGGTGTACGGCTAGCGAGCCGAGCTCCACCAAACGCATACCGAGCTCGTAGTCGCGGCCGCTGCGGCGCAGCCAGCGCAGTTGCACCAAGCGCTCGAGCATCCGATGCGCCGACGAGCGCGGCAGGCCGGTACGGCGGACGATCTGTGCCAGCGTCAGCCGTCCCGGTCCATCGAACGCATCAAGCACCAACGAGATGCGGTCGATAACGGCACTGGGTGTTGGTTGGGCGGTCGCGACGGCGTCGGTTCGTGACATCGGTGTCCTCAAGGGTTGCTATAACTGGCTGATATATTCCTATTAGGAATATATGCACCATACCGCTGTGGCTGCTGTCACACAAGACACGAAAAAGCGCCGACGGACCCGGGTCAGTCGGCGGATTAGCGCAGGTCAGCCCTTGGCGGCCGAGCGGCCAGCCCGGCGGCCGTAGAAGCTGCCGTCGCCGAGCGAGATCCCGCTGGCGTAACCCCACGCGGCGAGACCCGCGGTCGAACGCCCCGCGGCGAAGAGGCCGGGTATGGGCTCACCGCTGACGTGCAGCACCTCGGCGTCCAACGTGGTACTCAGGCCGCCCAGGGTGAAGCCGCCAGTGCTCTCGCGCAGGTCGATCGCGCCGACCGGGCAGCCGATCGGCTTCACCCATTCCGGCTTCTTGTGCAGCAGCGGATCCTCGCCCCTGGCGGCCCCGTCGTTGTAGGCGGCGACGGTCGCCTGCAGCGAACCGGGCGTCAGCCCCATGTCGCGTTCCAGGTCGGCGACGCTGTCGGCCACCCACGTCGCCGGCCGCAACATGAACTTCGGTGACCACGACGCCATCGCCTCCTCCTGAGCGTCGCCGTCGATGATCAGGTAGGCGGTGTTGTCCTGCTGATACAGCGTGAGCTGCCCGATCCTGCCCGGGTAGGTGTCCTCGGTGACGTAGCGCTGGCCCCGGCCGTTGACCAGGATTCCGCGCACCAGCTGTTGCGGATCGATGAAGATCGCGACCTCGGTGGCGTCCATGTGGGCCAGGTCGGCGCCCAGGGCCTGCGCCATCCGGATCGCCTGGCCGTCGTGCTGCTCGATCGACGCAGCCGGGCGGCCGGCGATCCGCGGGGCGTAGCGCATCACCATCGCGTCGTTGTAGGCGAAGCTGCCCGTCGCGAGGACCACGCCCGAGCGCGCCCGCAACGCCATCTCGGTGCCGTATTGCCGGGCGCGCAGGCCGACCACCCGCCCGTCGGATTCGACGATCAGCGACTGCACCCGCACGTCGTAAAGGGCGCGCGCGCCGGCCGCGGTCGCGGTTTCGACGAGCGGCTTCATCAGCATGTAGCCGGCGCTTGCCTCACCCTGCTTCTTGTTCGACATCTGCGGGACATGACCGCGCGGGGCTGGGGTGGCAATGGTGTTGAACGGGTAGGCGTTTTCGCCGCCGCTATACATCAGGCCCTGGTCGCCCATCGGTTCCCAGCCGGGCTCGGAGAAGAACTCCGCCTTGAACGGCACGCCGCAGCCGACCAGCCAGTCGAAATGGGCGACACTGCCGGCGCAATAGTCGGCGATCCGGTCCCCGTCGGCGCCGGGCCCCATCGCGACGTTGAGAAACGCCGCCATGTTCTCGACGGAATCGTCGAAGCCGCAAGCCTTTTGCAGCGCCGTACCACCGCCGAGGTAGATGAACCCGCCCGCCATCGCCGCCGCGCCGCCCCACGAGCCGGTGCGCTCCAGCACCAGGACGTCGGCGCCGGAGCGGGCCGCTTCGACCGCCGCGGCGGCGCCGGCCACCCCGTAGCCGGCGATGACGACGTCGGCCTCGTCGTCCCACGAGGCGATCGACGCGGCGGGAATGGGTGTGACGTCGGTGTCGGGCGTCATAACCGCATCGCCGCGGGCATCTCGCCGACCCACTGGTGACCCCAGTAGCTGTCGGCGGTGATTTCCTCTGCGGTGTAATAGGTTTCGTCGACCCGCATGCCGTCGGTGCCGAATTCGATGTCCCAGTCGCCGGGCGCGCGGACGTAGAAGGAGATCATCTTGTCGTTGGTGTGGCGTCCCAGTGTGGACGACAGCTGGAATCCCTCGGCGTTCACGCGATCCAGCGCCTGGCCCACCGCGTCGAGGGTGTCGACTTCGACCATGATGTGCACGAGCCGCGGGTCGCGCTGATGTGCGGCCGGGACGATCGCCATGCTGTGGTGTCGTTCGTTGATGCCCAGGAAGCGAACCCGCACCGGCCCGAACTCTTTCGGCAGCGGCACCCGGAACGCGCCACGGGAACGGAAACCCAGCACGTCGGTGTAGAAGTCGAACAGCCCGTTGGGATCCATGGCCGGCACGACGACATGCCCCAGCCCCTGATCGCCGGTGACGAATTTCGCGCCGAACGGGGTGACGACCGGGCTGTGGTCGAGCACCGCCCCGTGAAACACCTCGAGCGTGGTTCCGGCCGGGTCCTCGAACGTGAGCACCTCTTCCACGCGACGCGCCTCCGCCTCGTCGGTGGACAGCTGTTTGAACGCAACCCCGGCGCCATCGAGGGTGGCCTTGACCCGCTGCAGCGCCTGGTGGTCGCGCACTTCCCAGCCGACGGTGAGCACCCGGTCGGTGTCACCGGGCAGCACGATCAGCCGGGCTGCCCGCTCGTCCATGCGCAGATACAGCGCGGACGCGTCGGGGCCTCCTCCTTTTGGTGGGGAGCCTTCCGCGAATCCGAGGACGCCGAAGGCGAATTGCCGCCAGCGATCGATATCATTGGTCGAAATAGTGATGTAGCCAAGGCTTTTCAGGTCGCTCATGGTGAAGCGTTCTCCTAAATCAAGGCTCGCAGTGGACCTTCCGGCGGATCGATGCCCAGCGAGCTCAGCGCCGACGCGTGGTAGGTGGTGCCGGGGACGTGGATAGCGTGCAGGTGGCCGACATGCACGTCCCGCCAGTACCGCTGCAGCGGCTTGTCCATCCGCGCCGCGTTGCCGCCCGAGCGGGCGAAGATCTCGTCGACCGCCGACACCGCGCGCCACACCGCGCGAACCTGCGTGCGCCGACCGGCCGCGCGGTCCGCGAACGACACCTCCTTGCCGGCGGCAACCATGTCGTAGATGCGATCGGCGTTGGCCAGCAGCTCCTGGCGCGCGGCGTTGATGTCGGCCGCCGCCTCGCCGATGGCGTGCATGACGTAGGGGTCGTCCTTGATCGCCGTTCCCGTGGCTCCGACACGCTCCCGCTGGTAGTCCAGGTGGGCGGCGAGCGCTCCCTCGGCGATGCCGATGGTCGCCGCAGAAATGCCCAGCGGGAACATCGTCGACCACGGCATCAGGTACAGCGGCTCGGTCATGCCCGCCTCGCGCTGGGCGGTGCCGTCCATCACCTTCGTCGCGTCCATGGTCCGATAGGTCGGGACGAACGCGTCCTTGACGATGACGTCCTTGGAGCCGGTTCCGCGCAGCCCCACCACATTCCACGAGTCCTCGACGATCTCGTAGTCCTTGCGCGGCAGGATCATGTGGAGCATCTGCGGCGGCATCAGCGGGATGCCCTTCTCGTCGCCGAGCATCGCCCCGAGGATGATCCAGTCGCAGTGGTCGGTGCCCGAGCTGAACTGCCAGCGGCCGTTGAAGATGTAGCCGCCGTCGACGGGCTTGGCCACACCCTGCGGCGCGTACGGGGAGGCCATCCACGTGTCGACGTCCTCTGCCCAGATTTCCGCGGAGACTTTCGGATCGGCATAGGCCAACTGGTAGGGATGCACACCAACCACGCCGACGATCCAGCCGGCGGCTGGATCCAGCGCCGCAGTGGCCATCGTCGTCTCAGCGAACTCGCGGGGGTGGACCTCGAAGCCCTGGTATTGCTTGGTCTGCAGCAGCCGGATCAGGCCGGCACCTTTCATCAGCTTGACGGTGTCGTCGGTGAGGCGGCCAATCCGTTCGGCTTCGGCGGCCTGGTCCCGCAACTGATCGGCCATGGCAACTACCCGGTCGAGTACCCGCTCGCTCATATCGTTCGTCCTAACGTGTGGGGGCGTAGTAATGGTCTACCGCAGTCCGCGCCGAACCCGAAGGCAATCCCGGTGAGCGGACGCAATCGCGGTCAAAACTTCGCGGTCAAAACTTGATGTGGAGATGGTCGCTGGCCGGCCTGGCCTGACACGCGAGAATCAGACCGCCGCGCAGGTCGTCGGCTTCCAGGAGGTCGCACGCCGCCATGACGGTCTCGCCCGCGACGACGGTGGCCACACACGAACCGCAGCGGCCCTCCCGGCACGAGTGGGGCGCGTCGATGCCCGCATCGAGCAACAGGTCGACCAGGGTCTGACTACGGGGCCAACGCAAACGATGTCGCTGACCATCCAGCTCCACTTCGACATGAGCAACTTCCGACATGAGCCGATGGTCTGCGATATGCGGCGGGGGGCGGGTGCGCACGCCCGGTGGTCGGGAAAACTCGGCCGGAGCGTCCGTTGACCGGGAAGGGGAACCGCGCGCGACGACTAAGGCCCTACCGTGGCTGCCTGTGACCAATCCCGGCCAGCAGCCTCTCGACGTACTAGTGGTCGGCGCGGGGTTCGCCGGTCTGTACGCCCTACACAAGCTGCGCAGCCAAGGTCTGTCGGTGCGGGTGCTCGAAGCCGCACCCGAGGTGGGCGGGACCTGGTACTACAACCGCTATCCGGGCGCGCGCTGCGACGTCGAGAGTGTCGACTACTGCTACTCGTTCTCCGACGAACTGCAGCAGGAATGGAACTGGACCGAAAAGTATGCCACCCAGGCCGAGATCCTCGCCTACCTGAACTGGGTCGCCGACAAACTGGACCTGCGCCGCGACATCGCCCTGAACACCCGCGTCGTGTCGGCGGTCCTGGATGAGGCCGCGTTGCGCTGGACAGTCACCACCGACGGCGGGCAGGCGCTCTCGGCGCGGTTTTGTCTCATGGCAACCGGCCCGTTGTCGGCTGCGCTCACGCCGACCTTCGATGGCTTGGACAATTTTGCCGGCCAGATCTACCACACCGCCCAATGGCCCCACGATCCCGTCGACTTCACCGGCAAGCGGGTCGCGGTCATCGGCACCGGATCCTCCGGAATTCAGTCGATTCCAATTATCGCCGAGCAGGCGTCCCACCTCTATGTCTTCCAGCGCAGCCCCAATTACAGTGTCCCGGCGGGCAACAAGCCGTTGTCGGCCGAAGAGCTCGACGACATCAAGGCCGGCTACGCGGCGCGGCGCAGGCTTTCGTGGCGCAGTGGCGGTGGCTCGCCGCACATCACCGCCCCGAAGCCGACGATGGAGTACACGCCAGAGGAGCGTCGAGCGGCGTTCGAAAAGCGATGGCAGCTGGGTGGCGTGCTGTTCTCGAAGACATTCCCCGACCAGATGATCGATCTGGCGGCCAATGACGAGGCCCGAAAGTTCTACGAGGAAAAGATCCGGGCCGTCATCGACGATCCCGCGGTCGCCGACATGCTGATTCCCACTGACCACCCGATCGGCACCAAGCGAATCTGCACCGACAGCAACTACTTTCAGACCTTCAATCGGACCAACGTGTCGCTGGTCAGCGTGCGCGCCACTCCGATCGAATCCGTCGACGCGACCGGGATCAACACCACCGAGGCCCGGTACGACGTCGACATGATCGTTCTGGCAACGGGTTTCGACGCTATGACCGGGGCGCTGGGCAAGATCGACATCGTCGGACGCGGTGGCACGGCCCTACGTGACGACTGGGCGCACGGACCTCGCACCTATCTGGGGTTGGGCGTGGACGGCTTTCCCAATCTGTTTTTGATCTCCGGCCCGGGAGCACCCGCCGTCCTGGCGAACATGGTGCTACACGCGGAAGCTCAGGTGAACTGGATTGCTGAGGCCATCACCTACCTGGATAACCACGACTACGCCGCGATCGAAGCCACGGTGGACAGCGTGGACGGCTGGGTCGCCGAATGCTCCCGGCGCGCCGAGACGACGCTATTCACCAAGGCGAACTCCTGGTACATGGGCGCGAACGTACCGGGAAAGCCAAGGGGTTTCATGCTGTTCGTCGGGGGCTTCGCGACCTACAACGACATCTGCGCCGACGTCGCCGACTCCGGCTACCGCGGATTCGACCTGATCAAGATGCCGCAATGACAGGACTGGTTGACAAAGTCGTGCTGGTAACCGGCGCCGCCCGCGGCAGCGGACGCGTGCATTGCGAGCGGTTCGCCGACGAGGGCGCCGACGTGATCGTGCTGGACGGGCAGGCGGCCGCAGGCGAATTGAGCGATACCGCAAGGGAAGTCGAGAATAGGGGCCGGCGCTGCGTGACCGGCGTGGCCGATGTCAGCGACCTCGAAGCGATGACGGCCGCGATCGATCACGGCGTCGCCGAGCTGGGTCGGCTTGACGTGATCGTCGCCAACGCCGGAATCCACCTCACCGGCGCGCCCTCGTGGGAACTGGACCCCCGGGACTGGCAGCGCACACTCGACGTCAACCTCACCGGCGTATGGCACACCGTCAAGGCGGCTGTGCCGCACATGGGGGAGGGCGGCGGCTCCATCGTGATCATCAGTTCCACCAACGGGATTCGCGGCACGACCAACACCGCCCACTACACCGCCAGTAAGCACGCGGTGGTGGGCCTGGCACGCACCCTGGCCAACGAACTCGGGCCGCGCAGCATCCGGGTCAACACTGTCCACCCCGGCGCGGTCGCAACAACCACGGTGCTCAACGAGGCGACATTCAAGCGCCTGCGGCCCGATCTGGAGAACCCCACGGCGGCCGATGCAGCGGAGGTCCTCCAGGCGCGCAACCTGCTGCCTGTGCCGTGGCTGGAACCGGTCGACGTGGCCAACGCCGTGGTGTTCTTGGCCTCCGACGAGGCTCGCTACATCACGGGTACGCAGCTCGTCGTCGACGCGGGTCTGACGCAGAAGACGACGTGAAAGGGCGGCTTGCGGGAAAAGTCGCCCTGATCACCGGCGCGGCGCGCGGGATCGGGCGCGCGCAAGCCGTGCGCTTCGCGCAGGAGGGCGCCGACATCGTGGCGCTCGACGTGTGCGGACCCGTCGATACGGTGGTGATCCCGCACAGCACGCCCGCCGACCTCGACAGGACGGCCGCCCTGGTCACCGAAGCTGGTGCCCGGGTGCACACGGAGATCGTCGACGTGCGGGACCTCGCCGGCATGCACGCCGCCACCGACCACGGCGTCGAACGGTTCGGCGGACTGGACGCGGTGTGTGCGACCGCGGGAATCACCTCTCGCGGCATGGCCGTCGATCTGAACGAAACCGCGTGGCGCGCCATGCTGGACGTCAACCTCACCGGCGTGTGGCATACGTGCCGGGCAGGGGCGCCGCACCTGATCGCGCGCGGCGCCGGGGCTCTGGTCCTGACGAACTCGATCGCCGGATTGCGTGGCTTAGTCGGTGTCGCGCACTACACCGCCGCCAAGCACGGTGTGGTCGGTCTGATGCGCAGCCTTGCGATCGAGCTTGCGCCGCACAATGTTCGGGTCAACTGCGTCCATCCGACGAATGTCGACACTCCGATGATCCAGAACGACGCCGTTAGGAGCGCGTTTCGCCCGGACTTGGACCGGCCGCCCACGCGTGCCGAGTTCGCCGAGGCAGCTCGCGGCATGAACATGCTCGCGGTGCCGTGGATAGATCCGATGGACGTCGCCAACGCCGCGCTGTTCCTGGCCTCCGATGAGGCGCGGTACATCACCGCGGTGACCCTGCCCGTCGATGCTGGCGCCACCCAGCGATGAGGGATTGACGGGCAGTTAGCCGTTCTCTCGCGACAGGAACGCCAGCACCGTACTTTCGAACGCTTCCTTGGCTTCGATCATCGCCCAGTGCCCTGAGTTGGGGAATATGTGAAGTTCCGCGTTGGGAATGGTGCGCATGGGGATCAGCGCCATGTCGGGCGGGCTCACCCTGTCGTCTCGGCCCCATGTCAGCAGAGTTGGCACCGTCAGCTTGTGCATGACGGCCCACGGCATCGGCCGGTCGGACGCCGCCATGGCGGAGTTCATCCCGGCGAACGCCGCCTTGCCGTACATGCGGCGCGCGGCGTCCAGCGTCGCGGGATCGGTGGCTAGCGACCAGCGTTCCTCGATCAGCTCGTCGGTGACCAACGACTGGTCGTACACCATCGATTTCAGCCAGTCGACGAGCCGCTGCCGGGTGGGGTCTTCGACGAATTCCTGCAACAGCCGGATGCCCTCGCTGGGGCTGGGGCTGAAGATGTTTGTCCCGATGCCGCCGATCGTGACGAGCCGACCGACGCGATCGGGATTGGCGATGGCGAAATTGATGCCGACGCCGCCGCCCATCGAGTTGCCTACGATGTGCACTCTGTCGACGCCCAGCGCGTCCAGGAAAGGAGACACGGTGCCGAACGCCGTCACCATCGGGTGGCCGCCGAAGTCGTCGCTGACCCCGAAGCCGGGGAATTCCAGGATCACGCAGCGGAAGCGCTCGGCGAAGGTGGGCAGTACCCCGCGAAAGTTGCGCCACCCGGTGACGCCGGGCCCGGAGCCATGCAGGAACAGCAACACCGGGCCGGACTCGGGGCCGCAGTCGTAGTAGCGCAATGCGCCCTTCGGGGTGCTGATCTCGCGCAGGTCGTGCTCGACGGTCGTCTCAGGAGTGTTCGCCACGAGGTCACCCTGCCACGTCGCCGCGCCGGGCGGGAGCGGTGGTTCCGCTGATCGGTCAGCGCCTTGGCGTTTCGGTGCCCAACGTGTAACTGCTGCGAAGACACGCCGGGTGGATTCAAGGTTTGGTTGCAACAGGGGTTTGTGGTGGGGCTGACAGTAGTCGATCGAGG